>WFPV01000001.1 GCA_015487405.1 Aquifex sp.
CTACTGATACTTCCTAGGAATTTAGCCAATGAATGCCACCACAGCCTTACCGCCTCAGGACTAACTTCTATTCCCATTGTTTGCTTTAGAACTTTTGCTACCTTTCTAAAGGACAAACCGTTAAAATACAAAACTACAGCTATTGCTTTTATTTTCGCTGGTATTCTTTCTCTCTTTTCAATCTTTTTAAAGCATTCCTCTAACTTCCCTATCAGCCCATATTTCTATTTTCCCATCCCCTTATCTTGGCATTCTCGTAGTAAGTAAATACTTATGGGGAATTTTTACTCCCTTTTATCAATTTTTATCCTTTTACTCACATTTTCCTGTGCAAGTGTTATCAATAAAGAACCTTTTAAACGCCATGTGCGCAGTGATTTCCTTTGAAAACTATACGGAAACATCACTCGTAGGATACAGAGTAGCAACAATTGCAGGAAACGTTCCAAAATCCAACGGATTTAAGTAGCAGACAAGCTTTTTAAAAAGAATGTTTGGTAGTATGTATGCTTATATCATTTCTTATAACTTTTCCTTAAGCTTTTATCTATTTCCGGAAAAACTCTACTATTACTACCTTCTTTTTTCTTTCACTTTTTTTTCTCTGACTGTCTTCGTCCTGTTCAAAATCTGGCTCACGAATGCCTTTTTAGTCGGTTTAAAGGAACACAAACATATTTTTTCTATTCTTTTCTCTGAACTTTCTTCTCGTAAGAGTACTTTTTGGTATTTAAATAGAAGGGTGACTCTTAACTTTTTCATGTTCTATGGCAGGAGTTCCTACTGCTTAACTTACTCATACTGCAGGATTATTACAAATTATCCTTCAAATAAACTTGTTGAGCGGATTCTTAACGAAATAGAATGATAGTAAGTAAACAAATCAAGCGAGAGAAGGAGGTAGCAAAAAATAACAAAAGAATGCTTTAGTTTTTCTCTTAAGTGTTATCAACTTGTATCTTAGTTTGGAATGCAATGCTTCATTCCTATTTACCCTTCTATACTTCATTTCCCTTTGCCCCTATATAACTCTCACATCTCATCCATGTTTACATTCTCTTGTCCGCTTTCTCTCCCTCTTTTTTACGTGCGAAGGTCTATGAACTTTAGTAGCATTAGGTGTAAATCTTCTGTGGCATAATTTACATAGATTAAGTTTGTTTCTCCATGCTGGAACTTAAGCGAAAGCTCTTTCACCTCTTTGGAGTTTTGAGTCTTGCCACTCCCGTGTATTTCTTCCCTTACTGGCTCAATTTATTCTTGTTTATCACCGCTATAGCGGTCAACTATCTTATCGTAAAGAAATATCCCCGATTTCTCAAAGTTTTCGGTGTATTCATTGAACAGTTTGAGAGGGAAAGGAACCTTTCGAAACCGGGCATTCAGTCCCTTTACCTCTTGCTTGGAGTTTTCCTAAGCTACCTTCTCTTTCAGAAGGAAGCGATTTACGGAATAATCACCCTTGCAGTGGGAGATGCCTTCTCGGGAATTGTGGGCTACTACCTTGGAAGGAGAAAGCTTCCCTATAATCCCAATAAGACCATTGAGGGAACGTTTGCGTTCTTTATATCAAGCTTTGTAGCTTTGAATTTCATAACAAGAGCTTGCGAAGCTCTCGTTGTATCTTTCATCTCCGCTATAGTTGAAAGCCTCCCTTTGAAGCTTGACGACAACTTCACCCTTCCCCTAATATCTTCATTTATTGCTTACCTGCTATGAAGAAAGCTCTCATTGTTCGCTTTTCCTCCTTGGGAGATGTGGTTCTCACTTCCGTTCTATTTGAACCGCTTTTAAAGGCTGGTTATAAACCTTACCTTCTCACTTTCTCTCCTTACGACGAGCTTTTTGTAGACGATGACCGCGTAGCGGTAATAACAATAAATAAAGAAAACTTTTTAAGAGATATTAAGAAAGTTCCAAGGGAGTTTGAGCTAAAAATTGACCTTCATAGAAATCTTAAAAGTTTGATTCTCAGGTTTTTCTTGGGAGGAAAGTGGAAAGGCTATAGAAAAGAAAGCCTAAGAAGAAGGCTCTCGGTTCACTTTAAAGCCTTTAGGAAACCTTACTTCGTTCCCGAAGCTTACGCCGAGAGCCTGAAGGACATAATTCCTGTGGAAAACCCGAGACCCTACGTGAAGGTCTCAAAAAAACGCGCAGAGAAGTTTAAAAAAGAGCTCGGGGGTTATATAGTTCTTGCACCGGGGGCACGTTATAAAAAGAAGCGTTATCCTCACTTTAAAGAACTTGCACAGTTATTTATAAAAAGAGGAAAGAAAGTAGTAATCGTAGGAGACAAGAAAGATTATAAACTTTCTAAAGACTTTCCAGGGATTAATCTTTGCGGCAAGCTCAGTCTCATAGATGTCCTTGCGGTAATTAAGGGGGCTAAGCTTTTTATAGGAAACGACAGCGGTCTGCTCCACTGTGCGAGGGCTGTAAAAACCCCCGCGGTTCAGATTTATGGAGCTACCCATCCCACCCTCGGCTTTTCTCTATACCCAGATGAAGGGTTCGTAATTTTTAAAAACCTTGATTGTCAACCTTGTGATATTCATGGGAAGGGGGAGTGCAAAAGAGGAGATTTTGCATGCTTTGACATAAATCCTATGACGATTTTTGAGCATGTTTATAAGAAGATCGAATTGTAATTAAACTCAAAAAGAAGAAATTAATAGGTAAAGGAGTGAGGCACCTATTTTACTAAAGTTTTGCATGAGCTGAGGAGGAGATTATCAAGATTTGGAAGAGGAGAAAAAAAGAGTCTATACCGGAAAAAAGAAAATCGTCGTCATATCAAAGACATAAAGAGTTATATAAATTCAACCATTCCCAGATAAATATCGGAAACA
>WFPV01000002.1 GCA_015487405.1 Aquifex sp.
GTCTTAGAGATGCTCGGAGTAAAGAGGATAGTCTATCCCGAGAAGGAGATGGCAGAACTCCTTGCAACCTCCTTGGTTATGGGGGAAGTAAAGAAGGAGATGACCTTCGCCCCCGGCTACAACATCTTTGAGATAGAAGCTCCCGAAAAGCTCGTAGGAAAATCCCTAAAAGAGTTGGACCTCAGAAGACAATATGGGATAACCGTCCTCGCGATAAAGAGGGGGGATATGGTTCTCGTAAATCCTTCCGCAGAAGAGGTAATAAGAAAGGGAGACATACTCCTCATCCTTGCCAGTGAAGAAAGTGTAAAAGAATTCCTGGAGGAATGAGCTCAAGCCACGGAGTATGCAAAGGGAGGTCTTTCTTCTACGAGTTTAACGTCCTGAGCTTCTTGAGGTAGGGGAACTACCTTAGTCCTTTTGACCCATCTTTCGGGAAGGTGAATGACTACGTTTCCTTTCCTTATGGTTGCGGGAGCCACTAAGGTTTCGTAAGTTATCTTTACTCCGTAAACTTCCCTTCCGAACTTATTCTTAAATACTCCGGGACCCTCCATCTGAATGTTCCTGACGTATCCGGGGAAGTAGACTCTCTTTGCGTAATACCTGTCCCTCTTTGGATGGTAATAGACGAGCCATAGTGTTTTTCCTTGTCTGTATTTGGCTTCCGTGGGAATGTATTTTTCAGTTTTTTCTTCCTCTTCAAGGAGTCTCTGAACGTATTGCTCAAGTGTTTCGTCCTCTCTGACCTCGTTTTCGCTCCAAGGCTCAAACTCTAAGTGCCATCCGTTTGCCTCCGCAACTATGTTTGCAGTTTTTATCGTTCTTTCCTCTTCCTTCTTTACGAGCTCCTCTATCTCCTTCATGGTTTCACTAAAGCGTTCCTTGAAGTCGGGGAAGTGCGTGATTGCAACTATGAGGTTACTCTGGTTCTTTAACCTCTCCAACTGCTCCGGAGTTTCCGCAAGAACCATTCCTTTACGAATCTCGCAGAAGCTCTTTCTTATGTCTTCTAATATTTGGGGAGAGAGTTTGAGATTCACAAGAGTCTCTAGGAGCTCCTTAATTATTTCTTCAAGAAGCTCTTTTAATCTTTCCTCAATGGATATCTTTTCCTCACCCCAAGAATGGTATTCTCGGTCCCAGCCTTTTACCTTTGCTATGAAGTTGGCAAGTCTCACGGTTACTCTGTTTTCTTCTCAGGCGACTTCCCTGAGCTTTTCTACGAGAGCTCCGAACTTCTTCTTCCAGAAGGGGGAGTAAGTGAGAGTGCATAAGTAATCGGAACGTTTCTTGAGGTCTGTTAGCTGGTCAGGAGTTTCAACGTTTAGCATCTCGTCCCGGATAATGCAGTTGATTCTTCTGATATCCTCCGGACCTTCCACTTTGCCGTAGATGACTCCCATAATCCACCTCCCTGAGTAAATTTCACACTAAACTTTCTTCATAGCGCGCGTAAATCTATAAAACATATAAGACATAAGCAAGCCTATCACGATAGCTCCTACTACAGCAACAACATCATTCATTTTCCACATGCTCCAACTTTTTTAAAGACTCAAGTGTTTTTAAAAAGGATGTTAGGCTAAATAAGACAGAACTTATTAGAATCAGCAAAGCTGTAAAAAATAGAAGCACTTTTATTTTTGAATTTAGATTCAGAAGTAATCCTGCTGCACCGCTTCCCACAGCTATGGATATGAAAACTCCAAGTTTAACCATTTCCGAGAAAAACTTTATTTTCTCCTTGATGGATTCCAAATTTTTACCATCCACACTTTTTAATTTATTTCTTTAAGAAAGAAAAGGAGGAGAGAGGATTAGTTTTTCAGGGGAAGATTGTATTTTTTAAGAGTTTCCCTGAGTTTTTGTTCGTTTTCGGGGAACATCTCGGTTAAAGGGAGTCTGAACTCTTTCTCACACATTCCGAGCATCCAGCATGCGGTTTTTACAGGAATAGGATTCGTTTCAATAAAGAAAACCTTAAATAAGTCGTGAAGGTAATAGTGCATCTCGCGAGCCTTCTCAAAGTTTCCGTTAAGTGCGTAATCAACGAGCTCTTTTACTTCCCTCGGCATTATGTTGTTTGCAACCGAGATAACTCCCTTAGCTCCAAGAGACATCATCGGAAGTGTAAGACTGTCGTCTCCCGAAAGGACGTGAAAGCTGTTTCCAAGCCTCTTCACAATTTCCGAAATTCTATCCATATTGGGAGTGGACTCCTTGGAGGCTACTATGTTCTCACACTCCTTGGCGAGCTGATACATCGTATCAACGGATATCTCTACGCAGGTTCTGGAGGGAATGTTGTAGATTATTATCGGAATATCAACTTCGGAAGCTACCGTCTTGAAGTGTTCGTAAAGTCCCCTCTGAGTAGGCTTGTTGTAGTAGGGAACTACTACGAGAGCTCCGTCCGCTCCCACCTCTTTTGCATGGGAGGTTAGGTAGACTGCCTCGTGAGTAGCGTTTCCTCCCGTTCCCGCTATAACCTTAATCCTTCCCGCAGCTTTTTTGACAGCGAACTCTATAACCTTCTCGTGCTCTTCAAAGGTGAGCGTTGGACTTTCTCCCGTGGTTCCGCAAACGAGGATAGCGTCCGTTCCGTTGTCAACGTGGAACTCTATTAG
>WFPV01000003.1 GCA_015487405.1 Aquifex sp.
AGAGTCAATAGAAACGAAGCTTTGCATTCCAAGCTAAGGGACAAGTTAGCAGCATTTAAGCGAAGGACTAAAGCCTTCTTCCGGTCTTTTCGCTCTCTCCATTATGCTCTCGCTCTTTTTACCTACTATCATCTATTTGGGTAAGAACCCTGGTTTTTAAGTAGTAAGCAAATAAAGCGAAAGTGTAAATATGGAAACAAAGAAAATAGAAGAATACTTTAGTTCTTCCCTAACCTTTCAAGTCTCCTCTTTACTCTCTTATCAGTTTTTTGCCCTTCTTCGTTTGTCCAAGTCCATACTGTCATATTAGGGAATTTGTAAACACCTTTGATATAGCACTGATAGACATTTTGTTTAGATAGAGCTTTACAGCTTGAAGCTTTTGTTGCATGCTTTGCATAGATAAGTTTGCTTTCTTTGTTTTTTTTCATTCTTTACTACCCCTTGGCTTCCACACTAGGGACATTTTATATTTTCTTATGTTCCTCCCATCTCTTTCGCGAACTATCCCCTGCGGAGATTTTAAGGTCCCCAGGCTTGTTGTAACGTCTCAAAAAGTCAAATACTCGTTGGTTTCTCCCAATATCTCTAATTTCCTTATGTGCTTCTTCATTCCTTCCAAGGCTTCCATTAGCTCTTTAACCTTGTAAGGCGTTGCTATAACAAAGACTTCCCCTTTCCCTTTTTCCTTTGTTCTCGTCAAGGCGTAGCGGGGAAGTCCGTCAATTAAGGAGTTAAATAGCCCAATTTCTTCAACGGGCATTCTCACCTTTATAACTTTAGCCTTTACTTCTGACACCGAGTATTTTCCCATCAAACAACCTCATAACCTTTAAAACAGCTTCGCTTCGCTCTGGCTTGAGCTCTTTTTTTTTACCTCCGCCTCAAATTCTAAGAAAGGATAGAGTTTTTTGAGGGCCTCGAGCTCTTTTTTGAAGTTCTTGATATGATTCTCGTCCAGCTTGAAGACAACTTTCCCGTCCCTTTCCTCGTGCTTTGCTTCCTCTAAAGCCTTTCTGAGCGTGCGTTTCTCCACCGACCTTATAATCTCTTCAACCGAAGGTATCTTTTCCTCTTTTTCCTCCTTGATTTCTTCTTTAATTTCAGGGACCGCCTTCGGCGGTGATTTTTCTTCTTTTACCTCCTGTTTAGAATCTTCACGAACCACTACCTTGCCGAGCTGGGAAACAGGAAGGATATCTTTGACTATTTTGGTCTTTATAACAGCAAGCTCGTAAGCCCAAAGGGGCTCTCTCGTTCTTGCTTCCTGATTTCCTCTATTTACTATATTCTCAACGTATAGAAGTGCTTCCAAGGGATATTTTTTAAACTCCTCGTAATCTTGCCAATCTTCTACGAGCTTTTCAGGATTTTGCAAACTTTTAACGAGAATAGCTTTCCTGATTTCCTCACCGAGACTCTCCCAGAAACGGATTAGGTTGTAGCCCTTTTCGCTTATTTCCCTTAAGAAGCTGAGAGCTTCATCTACTTCAGACTCAAGGAGATGTTTTAAAAACTTCCTAACCGTTTCCTTACTTAAAATTCCAAGGAAAGTTTCAACGATTTCCTTTGTTACCTTTCCTTCTCCGTATACACTTGCCTGGTCAAGGAGGGAAGCGGCGTCCCTCATGCATCCCTCAGAAGCTACGGCAAGAAGCTCTAAAGCATCCTCCTTACATTCCAGACCTTCCTGTTCACAAATCTTTTTCATATACTCAATTACCTTTTTCTTGGGAACCTTTGAGAAGATTATTCTCTGACACCTTGAGAGGATTGTAGGAATTATTTTGTCGTACTCGGTAGTGCAGAGAACGAAGGTTGTGTTAGGAGGAGGCTCCTCCAAGGTTTTTAGCAGGGCGTTGAAGGCTTCCTTCGTGAGCATGTGGGCTTCGTCTATTATGTAGACCTTGTGTTTTCCCTTTATGGGCTTGTAGTTAACCGCTTCTTTGAGACTTCTTATGTCGTCTATACCTCTGTTGGAAGCAGCGTCCATCTCTATGAGGTCGGGAAATATTCCCTTATCTATCTCCCTGCAGTTTTCACACTCGCCGCAGGGCTCTCCCTCTACAGGATTTTTACAGTTCAACGCTTTTGCCAAAATACGGGCTATAGTGGTTTTTCCTACGCCTCTTGGTCCAGCAAATAGGTAAGCGTGGGCTACTCTGTTGTTCTTTATAGCGTTCTTCAAAATCCTTACGGGTGCTTCTTGTCCGATAACTTCTCGGAAAAATTTGGGTCTATACTTCCTCGCGAAGGGTATGTACGCCATCTTTCCCTCTTTGTAGGAATTTTAGTGAGGACCCTGCGCACGGGACGGCGGGCTTACCCTTGCTCCCTTTCGGGCCTGGGGGGGTTCACCCTGTCCCGCCGCAGGGTTAATTATTTAATATATACCTAAAAGGGGGATAGGATGGTTCTTATTTTCCTTATGCTATTTGCAATAAGTATTTCTTTTTCCGTTCCACGTTACCTGCGAGACTGCTTAGAGAACGCTGTTCCCATAGGAGATTTCATATATACCGTTGAAAGTTACACAGGAAAAGCTTACAAGGTGTATTTGAAAAAGAGGAAGAAAACGGGCAAATGTCTATACACAGTTAAGGGAGAAAGGGGAACTGCCGTAGTGGATGCGGAGACAGGAGAAATTGTGAAGTTTTATAAGAAGCGTTGATCCTTTAATGCCCTTAGTATCTCATGGGGTTTGAAAACACCCTTTTCGGTAATTATTGCAGTTATTAACTCTGCGGGAGTAACATCAAAGGCAAGGTGTAGGGCAGGAGAATCTTCGAGAGCTATTAAACAGCCACCGCAGGTCTTTACTTCCTCTTCAGAACGTTCTTCTATAGGAATATCCTCTCCTCTTTCTGTATTTGGGTCTATAGTTGATGTGGGAGCCGCAACGTAGAAGGGGATACCGTGCTCTTTACAAAGAACCGCTAAGGTGTAAGTTCCTATCTTATTTGCCACATCCCCTCTTGCAGTAATTCTATCCGCGCCGACTATAACGAGATCCACCGCTCCCTTTTTCATTAGAAATCCGGCGGTGTTGTCGGTGATTATTTTATGGGGAATGTTCTCCTTTAGAAGTTCCCACGCAGTTAGACGTGCCCCTTGGAGGTATGGTCTGGTTTCATCAACCCAGACAAAAATATCCTTTCCCGAATAATGGGCGGACCTTATAACTCCGAGAGCGGTTCCCCATCCTGCTGTGGCAAGTGCCCCCGTATTACAGTGGGTTAATATTTTCGCCTTATGCAGAATTAGTTCGTTTCCAAACTCTCCCATCTTTTTATTTGCTTCGTAATCTTCCCTTTCTATAGCTCTTGCCTCTTCCTCTATGTCTTTACCTTCCTTCAAGGCTTTCATCATTCTATCCAGTGCCCAAAATAGGTTAAAGGCTGTGGGTCTTGTATTTTTTAACGTTTCGTAAACTTTTTCGGGATTCTCACCTTCTTTTACTCCGAGGACAAAACCGTAAGCTGCGGTGCATCCTATTGCTGGTGCTCCCCGCACAGCCATGTCCTTTATGGCTTTTGCTACATCTTGGTAAGTTTCAAGCTTCAGCCAGACTTCTTCTCTCGGAAGCTTTTTCTGGTCAAGGAGAAGAAGGTGGTCCCCCTTCCAATAGAAAGGCTTTACTTCCATACTCTCACACCTCTAAGACGTGTTTATCTAACGCTACAGTGTAAAACTCCCCTTCAAAGACTTTCTCTTTTTCTTTAAAGCATTCTACGAAAACTTTCTTTTTTCTTCCCTTATCTTCTACCACTTTTGCTTTACAGAGTATAGAATCGCCTAACTTTACTGGCTTTAGGAACTTCACGTTTGCTCCTGCTAATACCACATTCGGGTGGTTAACTGCAAGCATTGAGGCATAATCCGCCGCGGAGAAAATAAATCCTCCATGAATTAATCCCTTTTCATCTGCAACCATACGTTCGTTTGTTTTTAGCAAAACTTCTGCGTAGCCTTCTCTTAGGTTTATAGGTTCACCGCTAAATGAGATATCTATCTTAAGGTGGGTTCGTATTTGCATGGGAAAATTATAAGATGGAAAGACTAAATAAGAGGACTAAAGAGATAAAGAGGAAGAATGTAACGGGAGAAGCTGGAAGGAATACAGAAGATGAAATTAGTGCGTTAGGCTTTTGCATGAATTAAAAGCGGCAATAAGCTCCTTAACCTCCTCATCTCTCAAGCATTTCTTTTGTATATGTTATTTATCAAGCAAGAGCTGACACTGAAACAGG
>WFPV01000004.1 GCA_015487405.1 Aquifex sp.
ACTACGAAGGCGTCTTCGCTTTCAAACTTCCCGAGGAGAGCACTTCCGAGAGCTACGTAGTAGAGAGCTTCGTCGGGAACGTATATGGGGTTTTCTTCCTTTACCTCAAAGCCCCTCTCTTCCCAGAGCTTCCTAATCTGGTATTCCCAAGCTTCCCGGAGAGCGGGAAAGTAGGTGTTGGGTCCCCCAAGGAGCAGGACCTTGGGTCTTGGTGTGTATCCCCTCGTTAAAACTGTCAGATTCTGGAGAACTATGGCGTCAAAGAGGGAGATTATCAGCTCGTCCCTCGGAACTCCGTTCTTCTGTAGGGAGTTTATGTCGGTCTCTGCGAAGACTCCGCACTTTCCCGCTACGGGGTGAACCTTCTCAGGGTCGTAGTGAATGTTTTTTACTTCTTCAGGTTTGAGGTTGAGTTTTACGAGTATTCGGTCTATAGTGGCTCCCGTTCCTCCAGCACACTTATCGTTCATTGTTGCGAATTTTCTCACTCCGTTCTCGTCCCTAATCCAGACGACGAACTTGGCGTCCTGTCCTCCCAGTTCAAAGACACTTCCCGCGTCCTTATGGAGGTGCTCTACAGCGAAACTTACCGCGTTCACTTCCTGTATGAATTTCCCTCCGAGTAGCTCCGCTACTTTCCTTCCCCCGCTTCCCGCGGTAAAGAGTCTGAACTTCTTTATTCCAAGCTCTGTTTTTACCCTTTCTAAAAACTCTATAACCTTCTCAACCTGCTTAGTTCTGTGCCTTTGATAATCCTTCCATATTATCTTCTGGTTTTTATCTAAAACGATGGCTTTTACGGTAGTAGAGCCTACATCAAGCCCCACTGTTATCATTCCAAATTCCTCCCATACAGAACTTGATTAGCTCATCTGCAACCTCGGAGAGGTTAACTTTTTCTTTGTTAATGAGACCTTTCAGAACTTCCTTACTTCCCCCCACAATCACGCGAGCTATCAGCTCCGTGTTTATGGATTTGAGTATCCCCATCTCTATACCTTTCTCTAAGGTCTGCTTTACGAGTTCTGTTAGCTCCTCAAAGAAGTTTTCCGTTATCCTTGCGTATTCGGGTTCACAGCTCCTGAAGAGGACTATCCTCGCAAGGTCCCTGTTTCGGAGAACGTATTCTCCGACGTTTACGATGTTTTGCTTTATCTGGGGAATTACCTCCCTTGTGGGGTCCACAGGTTTTATCCTTTCTTTTAGGTCTTGAACTACACGCTCTAAAAGTTCCTGAAACACTTCTTCCTTACTCTTGAAGTAAAGGTAAAAGGTTCCCCTCGCCACGCCCGCGGTCTGGATTATGTGGGAGATTTGAGTCCCGTGAAAGCCCCTCCGGGAAAATTCTTTCTCTGCAGCTTTAAGTATCTTTTCCTTTGTCTGAACTGACATGTCAGTCTAATAGATAAGCTTTCCGAGGTAGAGAAACATGACTAAAGTCATAAAAAGATTTAAGATTCCGCTACTTCCTTTACAGCTTCCTCAAGATTTACAACGTTTTTATCAAATAGTTTCTTTAGCTCTTTCCATTCTTTCTCTTTCTCCAGTATTTCTAAATACTTTTTTACCTGCTTACTGTTTACATTTCTAAATAGGCTTTCCGATTTATGGTGAAGGATTTCGGAAAGTTCCGCAACTTTATACTGCCAGTCTTCATCTCTCCACTCTAAGCCAGCTTTTATTAGAGCTAAAAGAGGACGGGCAAATTGATTTCTTATAAATCCTTTTTTAACTTTACTTACAAGGTAATTTAAAGCTCCTGCATAGTAATAGGCTTTCTCTTTTGATGAGGTTTCTATAATTGATACACTATCATCTGGTACATATTCACTATTGCCTTGCAATGCAAAGCTTACAAAGGTTCTAATTCTTCTATAAACCACATACCATTTCTTGGGATTTAACCTTAATAATTTTCCTTGTTTTAACTCTTCAATAAGCTTTTTTATTTTTTGCCTATCATTAGGACTTGCTTCTTCTGAAATTTTTAATAAGAAGTTCTTTAAATCCTTTTCTCCTTTTTCAGACAGTAAAATATACAGCTTCTTATAAAAGAAAGGTCTAACAACTGGGAATGTAATAATATTCTTCAAATACTCGTCCTCATAAAGCTCTATAAAGCTTTCTGTATTGTAAAGTCTTATTCTGTAAGGATAACTTTCTACTATCTCCTCAATCACAAGCCCTGCATACTTTTCCTTTCCTTTCTTGGACTCACCGCCGAAGAGTCCCATAATATAACTACCTTTTTTGTAAACCTTATCAACTCCGAGAGCCTTTTCAAGGCTTCCTTGAGGCTGAGAGAAGTATTCTAAAACTCTATTTATGCTTTCCCTAAAGGTTTCTTGCATTTCTTTCATATCCAAAGGAACGCTCTCATCGTCCTTTCCTGCGGGTATTGCAGGTTTTACTTCTATAATCTCGCTGTTTCCTACGCCTGCAAGAACTAAGCAAGCTTTTTCTCCGTGTTTAAATGCATCGTAATTTATCCTGTAAATCTTATGGGGTAGCTTTTCAACCGCTCTGTAAGTTAAGATTTTTCCTGCTCCGTGGGTGCTTGCATCATATACAACACTTTCTGGCAGAACAAAGAAACTTTTTTCACTAATATCTATGAAGCCCTTTAGGAATACACTCGCAACATTTCCAGCTTGTATTATCGCTGACGATGGGTCATTTTTATTCAAGAAATCTTTAGCAAAACTTCTTAAAAGTTCTCCATAATCTCCTTTTACTTCCGTTAAATGTATCCAAGGAGGATTTGATATAGCAAGCCCTATTTTCATTTTTTTAACTAAGGAAATTGCAAGCAGTGAGCTTATTGAGACAGACCAAACACCGTCTCCAAACTTTTCTATAAGTTCAACGAGTTTTTCATGATTTAAAGCATTAAAGAGATAACTTAGTTCCTTGAATTTTTCAGAGAATCTTTTTATTTCACTTTTAAGTTTTCCAAGTTTATTCTTTTCCGCTTTGTGAACTTCTTCAAGTATATGCCTTAAAATCGGTTCAAATATACTTATATGTTCAAGTTTTGCAAAAGTTAAGGACAGTTTACTTAGGTTTAAAACTTCTGTTAGCTCTTTTACTTGATAAAGGAAAACCGGCTTCTTTTTATCGTTTTGAGTAAAAAGCTTTCCCGAAATATTTTTTTCTCTACCAAATACTTCCGCACTATTTACATAAAAGATTAAAGGAGTAGGAAAATCTTCCCTATTGGTTAAAATCCTATAAGTTAAAAGCAATTCCGCTCTTGCGAGCATTACCGCAATTGGATTTACGTCAAAACCTATGACCTTCCTTATAGCCTCTGAAGGTTCTTCACCGCTTATTATTTTCCTTCTGAGAGCTTCATCAAGAAATGTTCCTGCTCCACAGAAAGGGTCAAGGACTACTATGTCTTTTATATTCCCTACTTCATCAAACATGAATTTTACAAGCCACAGTGGTGTGTAATATTCACCGAAGGTTCTTCTATCTTCAGGAGAAATAAAAGCTTCATATAATAGCCTGAAAATATCCCCTATTTTGTATTTCCAGTTTAGAGAAAGAATCCTCTTATCAACTTCGTTCAGGAAATCCTTTAGCAACCTATCATCTATAGCTTTCTTCTCGTAGAGAATGTAAAGCCATTCAAGAAAAGGAAGAGCAACAGAATAACGTTTATACTTTCCCGTAAGAGTGTCTAAACTTCCTATTTTCCCATCAAGAACGTAAGAAAGAATAGCGTTAGTAATGAGCTGTATTATCGTATGAATTATAAATAGCTCCTTTAATTTTTCTTCTGAAACATTTTTTCCGTAAATTATTGAAAGTGCATTTTTGTAGGCTTCTATAAGAGGTTTTACACTCTCGTGTTCTTTAAACTCTTCATAAATCGCCAAGATTTTTTCATAAAAGAGGTCTTTAAGTGGATAGAAGAGGAGTAGAAAGTTTTGAGAGTTTAAGGGAATAGGCTCTTCCGATATACTCGTTATCAAACTTTTTAAAATTTCCTTACCTTTCCCTAAAAATTTCTCTTTAAGCTTCCCTTCTTCTATTGAAAACTCATATATTTCTACTTCCCAATCATCGCCTTTATCATCTGTAGCCCAAAATACTGCTCCATAAACATTTTCATAACCGACTTTCCTTAAAACAATTTCCGCATACTCTTTTATTTGCCTTTTACCTTCAGTTTCTTTTTTTATTTCATTAGGCTCAACCTCCCCAAGGAATTTTAAGTTTCTAAAAGCTACGTCTATCCTTTTATTACCAACGAAAAACTCAGGTTCAATAAAGTGTTTATTCCTAAGGAATTCTCTGATAAACTCTACAACAGAACTTTTAACATTTTCGTGAACGAGCATAATAATATTAACTTTATTATGCAATTCCTAAAAGGAGACAAGGTTTTCAATTTCTTGTTCGGACTAATCTACGGCTACAGAACCGCCGACCTAAACATGAAGATTAGACCCTTGTCCGAATTTAAAAGGGAAGATTACGAAGGCTACACCATTTACTATCTGAACAAACAAACGGGGGAAGTCTCCAAAGACGAAGCCCCTTCCGAATACACTCACGTAGTGGCTCTAAAGGAGGACAGGGAAACAAAAAAGGTTCACCTCATTATATTTAAAAAGAGATAAAGGGAGGAGAAATTATGAAAATCTACAGTCCCGATTTTGAAAATGGGGGAGTTATTCCCTTCAATTTTCACCTGCGACGGTGAAGATATATCTCCGGAAATAAGGTGGGAAGGTGCTCCCGAAGGAACAAAGAGCTTTGTCCTAATAATGGATGACCCAGATGCTCCTATGGGAACTTTTACTCACTGGATTGTTTACGACATTCCCGCCGTAGAAAATCACTTTCCGAGAAATTTCCCTAAATCTCCTGAGGTAAACGGAATAAAACAGGGAATTAACGACTTTAGAAGAGTAGGCTACGGGGGACCTTGCCCTCCAAGGGGACACGGATATCACAGATACTTTTTTAAGCTTTATGCTCTAGACCTTCCAGGTTTAGGACTAAAGCCCGGTAGCACGCGCAGGGAAGTGGAAAACGCGATGGCAAACCACATCCTAGCCGAAGCTCAGTTTTACGGAATATATAAGAGAGATTAAATTCAGATACCGCCCTCCGGGCGGTCTTTAAAATATCTCTATTATTAAATTTTTTATAAAACTAAGTAGTCCTTTCTTGAAAAGTTCTTCGTATGTTGTTTTCCCTTTAAGGAGCTGCGTGTAACGTTCTAAGGATACACCGGCTCCCATACGATAAGCGACTTTTTGAAATCTATAGGCGAGTTTCGCTATTTTACCGGCATAATGGAATTCCCTTCCTATGGGCTTTACAAGTTCCCTGTAAAGTTTTACGGGATTATCCGGTCTTTGAACAATAGATTCGGCGGCTCTTATTCCGCTAAGCCAGGCGTAATAAATACCTTCACCTAAAAGCGAGTCAACAAAATTTCCTGCATCTCCGACGAGCAAAACTCTTCCCTTTCCAAGGTGGAGGTCCCTTTCTCCCTCGGCAAAAGGGATAAACCATCCCTTTGGTTTTTCTTCCGAATCAACACTTACAAGTTTTTGCTTTTTTAGATAATCTTTAACGATTTTTAATAGGTTTTCTTTACCCGTTGAAGCTATACCTATATTCAGGAATTCTCCTTTGGGAAATACCCACAGGTATCCCCTACCTACAAGTCCAAGCTCTATAATTACAGAGCTAAAGTCCATAACACCTTCACAGAGTAGTTCTATAGACCTGTAGAACTTCTTCTTTTCGTAGCCGAGTATTTTCGCAACCCTACTGTAGAATCCATCGGAACCTATAAGAAAATCCGCCCTAATCTTTCCCCTAGAGGTTTCTACTTCTATATCTCCATTCTCAGTAAAGCTTAAGAATTCCGTTTCCTCCCAGAGTTCCGCTCCGGAGTTTTCTACAAGAAACTTATCGAATTCCGCTCTGTCAATTATGTAAGCCATTTCACTTTTTTCTTTCTCTATAAAACGCTCTCCTCTGAAGCCTAAGATTCCTCTGTTTATGGTGTTTAATATTTTATCTTTAAAGCCTTCTGGTAGATGGGGGGCTATTCTGTAGGATAAAGCCCCTCCACAAAGCTTAAAGCGGGGAAGCTTTTCTTTTTCTATAACGAGAACCTTTGCTCCCTTTTGGGAAAGGTATCTTGCAGCAGAAGAACCCCCGGGTCCGCTACCGACGACTACGACATCGTATTTATGCATTTCCTCCCCACATCTTTTCCATAATTTTTAATTCTCTGTCGGGTTCAAACTCAAGCTCAGGGATAATCTTTATTCTGAGTTTCTTGATAAGATTTTTTATTTTCCTTTTATTTTGTTCTAAAAATTCTTTCACTTTAGATTCATTATCTTCGGGAAGAACTGAAAAATAGACCTTTCCCCTGCTCCCGTCCCCGATGAGCTCAACCCTGGTTATACTAACAACTCCGTAACTCGCAGGTAAGTTCTCAACCAAGTATTGGGATATAATCTCTCTAATCTTTTCACTTATTCTGCTCTGCTTCTTGCTCATTTTCTATCTTTTCAAGGACATCCTCATATTTCTTATACTCTTCGCTCTGTAGGACGTCGGATATAAACTCGTCAATTTCTTTTTTCTCTAAGATTGCTCCAGCAAGGAGCCTTCCCGTATATTTGTCGTCCTTTATCTCCCAGAACATATAGAACTCAGGAAACTTTGCCTTTATCTTCCTGTAAGCGTATCCGTATTTACTATCCTTCAGAGGATTCTGTTCAATCCAGAAGTGATTCTTGTCAAGTTCAATAACGTGAAGAATAGCTCCTCTACGAGTCCTAACAAGCTTAAGCTTAAAGTTCCATTCCTTTAAAGTAATCACGATAAAAACACCTCCCTCTTTTATTTTAAAAAATTTTCTTAAATTAAGATACCTCGCTGTCACTCGGTGTTGATTTTCTAAGAATCCGTCGACCTCCCAGGTTTTTTGCAAGATTGCAGGTCGACGGGAAATTAAGTTCATTTGAGCAAGGTTAGACTTGACAGAAAATTAAGTTTTAGCTATTATTTTTATTGCACACAAGGTTGGGTTTGTTAGGTGCCTATAAGGGATTGAAACCTCCTTGCGTGTAGCCTGCTTTTAAGTTATCATTACTGTTTGTTAGGTGCCTATAAGGGATTGAAACGAGGAATGTGAAACTCAAAACTCCTTGCAACAACAGATCCTTAATTTATGAAATAATTCTTTACTATGAGTGTGAAAGTAGGTTGGGACATAACCCATCAAGAGTTTACGATAACGGATTATTACTACTTTTCTATCTTACAGAGGGAGGCTGAAAAGGCTGGGATTGAGATAGACGAAGTGGACGATTGGGAGAGTCTCAACAAATACGACGTAATAGTCTTTAACTATCCTGAGATTCCTTTTACTGAGAACGAAGTCAAGGACGTTGAACGCTGGGTCTGGAAGGACGGAAAGAGAGTTATCCTTGCAGGATACTATAAAAATGAAGACAAAATAGCGGATACCTGCAATACGCTTGCGAGAGCCTTCGGAATGGAGCTAAATCCCGACGAGGTTATCGATGAGGTAAACAATCACAACGGCGACAAATATTTCGTGGTTACCTCCAAGATAAGACGCTACAACAAAAACGATAAAAACGAAGTGAATGTTCAGAAAATAATGCTCGCCTGCACAGCATCCATAAAGCCGCTGATGCCCGATATAAAAATAGTGGCAAGAGCAGAGGACACGGCAAAGTCCAACATGGATAACTACACCCTCCTCATAGCCGAGCAGATAGCACCGCCCAGTGGTGGATACTTCTGCCTTGCGGGAACTTGCGTATTTTGGGATAACTACTCCATAACCCTCTACGATAATCTCAACTTCTCCCTCAACTTACTCAGGCACGTTTCTCCCAGCAAAGGACAGAAGCTCACAATCGGATTATGAGCGTTCCCGCAGAATGGATAAACACCGCGAAGCGGTACATAAATAATCTCCAAAAAACTTTAAACTACTTTGAGGATCTCCTGAAAAGGCATCCCGAGCCCTCTTCGCTCCTCTCTTACCTCAACGAGCGACGCTTTATCCTCCTTCTGATGATTCTTGAGCAGTCCCAGTGTCTACGAAAGTTCCTCTTAAAGCACCCCACCGAGTTTGAAACTACCATTCCCAACCTCTGGTATCTCGTGAAGGAAAAAGAAGACTACTTAAAAGAGTTAGAAGAACTCACAAGCTCTGCAAAAGACGACTACACCTTTTCCGAAAAACTCGCCTACTACAGACACCGGGAGCTTCTCAGGATTTTCGCTAAAGAACTCCTCAGTGTGGCTCCCTACGAGGACATATTAAGGGAATACTCCTACCTTCCCGATGCTCTCTTAGAGGTTTCCTTTCGGAGAGCCCTTGAACAAACCAAAGCGGAGCTCGGAGAACTTTACGACGAAGAAGGAAAACCAATAACCTTCACCGTTGTAGGGCTCGGAAAACTCGGAAGCGAAGAGCTGAACTATTACTCAGACATAGACATAATGTTCCTCCACTCCTCGGACAAAGTAAGCGAAGGAAAGGTCTCGGTTCACCAATACACCGAAAAACTCTTTAAAAGACTTCTGAAACTCATGGGAACCCAGACCGCAGAGGGACTGCCCTACAAGGTGGATTTAGACCTAAGACCCTTCGGCAAATCGGGACCAATCTCCATGTCCCTCAGAAGTGCAGAGCTATACTACGAAAGCTACGGAAGAGTGTGGGAGAAGTTTGCTCTACTCCGAGCAAGATATTCAGCGGGAGACCGGGAGCTCGCGGAGAGATTCCTCAAAGAAGTCGTAGAACCTTTCGTATTTTCAGGGATAGACTACAAGATAGTAGAAGAAATAAGACTTATGAAAAAACGCATAGAGGCTGAAGCAAAGAAAAAGTTTACCAAAGGCTTCAACGTGAAGACGGGAGAGGGAGGAATAAGGGAGGTAGAGTTCAGTGTGCAGTCTCTCGTCATACTCCTCGGAGCAAAAACTCCCATAGTTCGCGAGAAAAACACCTACAGAGCCATCTACAAGCTATACAACAGGGGCGTTTTTTCCTCCCAAGAAGCCGAGTTCCTGGAAAAGGCTTACACCTTTCTTAGAAAATTGGAGCACAGAATCCAACTAAAAGAATGCATTCAGACCCAGCTACTCAAAGACGCAGACAAACCACTCCTTGCGAAGTATCTCGGTCACGAAAATCCCGAAGATTTTGAAAGGAATTTAAATTATTACGCCTCCGGCGTAAGGAAAATATTTGAACAAATCCTCCCGAAAGAAGAGGAAACCCTTGACGAGCTCCAGGAAGTCGTCCTTTCCGAGGACAGGGAACGAGGAGAAAAACTACTAAAAGAGAAAGGCTTCAAAACCCCCCGCCAGAGCTTTATACTCCTGACCGACCCGCTTTACGGAACAAAGAGCAAAGAGCTTTCCGAAGAAGAAAAAAGGGAATACCTAAAGCTCGTTCCAAAAATCGTAGAGCTCTCCGCAAAAACTCACTCCCCCGACGATACACTGAAAAACTTCTTCAAGTTCTTCAACAATCCCACCGGGAGCAGAGTTCTTCTTTCCAAGGATAAAAAGGAAGAGTTCTTAGAGGATTTATTCCGAGTCTTTTCCGTATCTCCATACCTTTCGTCCCTCATCTCCAAAAACCCCGACCTCGTAGAGGATGCCCTCACCCTATACAGAGACTTTCCCACTCGTGAGGACTTTGAGAGAGAGTTCAAAAAGTACAGGGAAACCCTCAACCTCACCCCCGAGAACCTCTACAGAAGATTTAAAACTGTCTGGGAAGTCCGAATAGGACTCGTTTACTTCCTTAAGGAAGAAGAGAAATATTCCAAGCTAAAAAAACTCTTTAACGCTCTTTCCGAGCTTGCAGATTTTCTCCTTCAGAATCTGTGGAAGGATTTAGAACTGGACAAGTATAAAGCACTCAACTACTCCCTTGGAAAGCTCGGGAGCAGGGAGCTGAGCTTCGGCTCCGATTTAGATTTAGTTTTCTGCGTAGATTCGGACGAAAACAAGGAAGAAGTTCACGGGAAGGTAAAGGAGCTCGTTCGCTTCATAACCTCCCACACCTCCGAGGGATACCTCTACAGCGTGGATTTTCGTCTCAGACCTATGGGAACGAAGGGAGAACTCGTCCCCGCATACGACTTTTACGAAAAATACTTTGATAAGGAAGCGAGAACCTGGGAAAGACTCGCTTGGACAAGAGCCCGCTACATAACGGGAGACGAAAACCTGAAAGAGAAATTTGAGAAACTAATAGAAGACTTCCTGTTTAAAAAACCTTGGGGCGAAAAGGAAAAGCAGGAAGTTTACGAAATGAGGATGAAGCTCCAGTCCGTAGCTAAAAAGGGAAGAAGAATAATAGACCTCAAGCTCGGGGAAGGGGGCATAGTAGATGGAGAGTTCCTTACTCAATACCTCCTTATAAAGGAGAGGATTAGGGAAACCTCAATGATAAAAGGATTAGAGATACTAAAGGAGAAGTATAAAGAACTTGAAGAGGCTTACGAGAGCTTTATGTTCTTAAGACTCGTTGAGACGCACCTCAGACTTATGAAGGAGAGGGGAATCTCGATTTTAAGGGAACAGGACATACCCGCAGTAGCGAACTCCCTAGGAATGGATGAGAAAGAATTTAAGGAAGAGTTAAAGGAGAGGATGAAGAGGTTGAGGGAAATCTTTAATTCTTTCCTTCAGTGAGACTTACCGTTTCCCCCGTTCCTTTGAGCCATTAAAGCTTCCCACTCTTCCGGAGGAAGAACGCTAACAACCTTCTTCTTCCTTCTTCTTTCAAAGTGAACGTATCCATCTATTAGAGCAAATAGCGTGTAGTCAGAACCAAGTCCTACGTTCCTACCGGGATATATCCTCGTTCCCCTCTGTCTTACGATGATATTTCCCGCCTTTACAAACTGCCCGTCATACCTTTTAACACCTAATCTTTTAGAGATACTATCTCTTCCGTTTTTCGTTGAACCACCGCTCGCTTTACTTGCCATCTCTATAACCTCCTTTACAAATAGAATAAGATAAG
>WFPV01000005.1 GCA_015487405.1 Aquifex sp.
AGGGTGGTAAGGAGTGAAGAGGAGCTCGAGAAAGCTTTCGAAAGTGCCTACAGGGAAGCAGAAACCTTCTTCGGTAAGGGAGACCTCTTCATAGAAAAGTACTTGGAAAATCCAAAACACATAGAGGTTCAAGTTCTCGGAGATAAGTACGGAAACATAATTCATCTCGGGGAGAGGGACTGTTCTATCCAGAGAAGACACCAGAAACTGATAGAAATAGCACCTTCCCCGGCACTTCCCCGGGAGCTCAGGATGAAGATTCTCGGAAATGCCGTTAGAGCTTTAACTAAGGTCGGGTACGAAAATGCCGGAACCCTTGAGTTTCTCGTTGATACCAAAACGGGAGAATACTACTTCATAGAGATGAACACCAGACTCCAGGTGGAACACACAATTACCGAGACCATAACCGGTATAGACATTGTGGAAAGTATGATTAGGATAGCTGCGGGAGAACCTCTCCCTTACCTTCAAAGTGACATAACATTCAGGGGATACGCCATAGAGTTCAGGATAAACGCCGAAGACCCTAAGAAGAACTTCGCACCTGCTCCCGGAAAGATAACTTCCTACTACTCTCCCGGTGGACCCGGTGTGAGGATAGACGCTTCCGTTTACAAAGACTACATAATCCCTCCTTACTACGACTCGATGATTGCCAAGATGACAGTCTGGGCGCTCACTTGGGAAAAGACGGTAGCGAGGGCAAGGAGAGCCTTGGACGAGTTCGTGGTCAGGGGCGTTCCTACAAACATCCCGCTGTATAGGGAAATAGTGAGAGACCCCGACTTCCTGAAGGGAGACTTTGGTGTGAAGTTCTTAGAGGAAAAACTTGCTAAAGGCGAGTACGATTTTGAGATAGAAGGGGAAAAGCCGAGGGAGGACCTTGTACTCGCTATTTCTGCTGCTATAGCAGCCCACTACGGGCTTTAACCTTCTTTTTTCTCTTCCTTCTTCGCCCTCCTTGGAGGCTTCTTGGGTTGCAACTTCTCCGTAAGCTCCTCAACCGTAGGATAATAAACCCTTATTTCTCCGTTTTTTAAAAGGACGTAGGATTGTTTTAGGATATCTTGAATGTTCTTCTTGTTGCTGAGGAAGTTTTCTATCTCCTTAATTTCGCTGTAACCTCTAAGTGTATACTCCCTCTCCTCACCGTTGTCAAAGTATATCTTTACCTTTAAACACCAGAACTTTGAGTTTTCCGCATCCCTGCACCTTTCTGGCTCGCCCAAGGGCTCTATCTTAACGCTCCTTGCCACTATATCTTCAGGGTTCACTCCGAACATCTATCTCCTCCGCTATAAAGATTTCTTTTAATGATACTTTACATCTAAAAGCCTTCACGGGGTATCCTTTTCTCACATATTCGTAAAAAGCTTCGCAGAACTCGAGGTCTCTTTCACAGTTCGGACTAAAGCTTTTACAGTCTTCCCTTTGACACACAAAAACAAGCAAAGGCTTTAACCCTCTCGGAAGCTGAGTTAAGATTCTCAAATGTTCCACACCCCTCCTTGTGGGAGCGTCGGGAAACAGTGCTACTTCGTTCTTAACAAGGTTCACCGATTTTACCTCAACAAGCGTATTTCCTATCAGAAAGTCGAAACGCTTTCCCCCGAACCTGGGCTCCCTTTTAAATTCCCTTATACCCTTACTTAGTAGGTACTCCTCAAATAACGCGTTAGCGTAATGACTCTCTATGCACACAAGACTCTTCTCGGAACGGGCAAGGAGGACCTCGTGGCTGTACTTACCCTTCTCTTTTGCCCTTACAAAAACTGTGTTTCCTCTCCTAAGAAGCTCCGAGAGCCTACCGGTATTTCTTATGAGGGCTTTAACTACTTTTCCTTCCAGAAATACCTCTCCAACAAACCTGTTGAGTCGTCTTACAAAAATGGCGGGTTTGAGGGAAGGAAATTTCATTAAAGTAATGTTAAAATATCGCCATGGACATACAGGAGATAATGGAAATTCTCCCCCACAGATATCCAATCCTCCTCGTAGATAAGATATTGGAGATAGAAGAGGGTAAAAGAATCGTAGGGCTCAAAAATGTGAGCGTAAACGAGCCCGTGTTTCAGGGACACTTTCCCGGATTTCCTCTCTTTCCCGGAGTTTACATCCTCGAAGCCCTCGCCCAGACCGGTGGAATACTTATGATAAAATCCTTGAACTTAGAAATAGGAAAGTACGCGATAGTTTTTGCAGGGATAGACGGAGCACGCTTTAAGAAACCCGTTTATCCTGGAGACCAACTTATCTTAGAGTTAGAAGTTATTTCCCTCAAGAAGACCCTTTCCAAGATGAAGGGGGTGGCAAAAGTAAACGGGGAGGTAGTTGCAGAAGCTACGCTACTCGCCGCTGCGAGAAAACTGGAAGATATCAAGCGTTAATAGAGTGTCTGAAAAAGAGTAGAGCCACGAGACCCAGCGCAGACCCGAGAATTATCAGGTAGGAAACCTGATAGGGTCTAAAGAGTTTAAGTACGTAAACGTGGGCTAAGAAAGCGTAGTATATCCAGAGAATTAAAGTTATCAAAAGCTTGTAGTCGTTAACCCAGTGGGTTCCCAGGAAAACTTTGGCCCATATGCTTCCGAAGATAAGCGTTAAAGTAAGTCCGATAAAAGCCAGTAAAACAAAAACCTTCTCGAGTCTTTTTAGAATTTTTAGGGGAATGAACTCCGCCGGTATGTTCTTTTCCTTTAGCTTTTTTTCAAAAAAGAGCTTAAAGAAGGACACCAGTCCACCGAAAAGAAGGGAAGTGTAAGCAACTCCCGCAGAGATGATATGTAAAATGTATAAGGGATTTTTAAAGCCCTCTTCTTTTGATGGAATCAGTAAGAGTGTGGTCAAGAACGCCGCAAAGGAAACCACGGTTCCAAACAGCTCAAACTCAGAACGCCGGGAAAGAATGAGAAAAACCAAAACGGAGATGTTTCCGATAATAGAAAGCATCCCGTATATGTCCCCTATCGGGAAGGTTTTGGTTTCTGCAAAACGCTCAAAGAGCGTAGTTAAATAAAAAACGAAACCTGTAGTTAGAAAAAAATAAGGAAGAGCTCTTATTCGTCGCTGAAAGAGATTCCTTACAAGGAACAGTACAAAGGCTATGAAGTAAGCAACGAGCGATAAGATGAGAGAAACCATAGCTTTAATAATAAAATATCTCAGGGAAGGCGTACTCTATGGAAAAATACGTAAAATTAGTGGACAGAACCCTCTTACTTACAGGGGAATGGACCGTTGAGCACTTCAATGAAATTCGAAAGGAATTGGAAAATTTTAAAAATTTCTCCTTTGAATATGTAGACGCTTCGCGTATAGAGAAATTAGATTTCTACGGAGCGTATCTTATAGATAGATATCTCTCCCGATATTCCATTCACAATCTCCCGGAAAAGTATAAGAAGCTTATAGAGCTTGTTAAGACAAGCCCCCAGGTACACCCTCCTAAAAGGAACTTCATCGATAATTTAATCGATGCGATTTATCGAAAAATACTGGACTTCTACGAGTTCTTTGTATTTACCGGACTTGTATTTTACGAAAGTGTGAGACACATTCGCTCTTTGGAGCTCAGGAACCTCGTAAAGGAGCTCGATGAAGCAGGTCCTAAGGCTATAGGAATAATAACTGTTTTGACCTTTTTGATAGGCGTGGTTATAGCCTACCAGAGCTCAGCCCAGCTTGCAGCTTTCGGAGCAAACATCTTTATAGTTGACCTCGTATCCATTTCCATAACGAGGGAACTCTCACCTCTCATAGTAGGTATCGTTATGGCGGGAAGGAGTGCAAGCAGTTACACCGCAGAGGTAGGACTTATGAAAGTTTCCGAAGAGATAGACTTGATGAGAACGCTGGGGATTTCTCCATACGCTTCCATAGTTCTCCCAAAGCTTTTAAGCTCCGTATTACTCTTCCCCTTCCTGATAACTTACGGGGATGTAATAGGAATAGCTGGGGGAATGCTCGTTTCCCAGTTTACCCTCGGTATTTCTCCCGAGCAGTTCCTGAGGAGACTCGGGGAGGTTTTATATCCGGACCATTTTTGGGCAGGAGTTATTAAAGGACCTATCTTCGGAGGAACGATAGCTCTCATAGGAACTTACGAAGGCTTTAAAGTAGAAAAAAAGGCTGAAAGCATAGGTTTCAGCGTTACGCGAAGCGTAGTAAAAGCAATTTTCTCGATAATCTTTTTAGACGCCTTGTTCTCGGTGCTCTACAGATGGCTGAATATTTAATAATTGTCGAGAATCTCGTATCAAGATACGGAGAAAAAATCGTACATAAAGGATTGAACCTAAAGATTAAAAAAGGGGAACTTTACGCCATAGTTGGGGAAAGTGGTTCGGGAAAAACTACGCTCCTGAGGGAGCTCCTTCTCCTTCGACCAATAGACGGAGGGAGGATAATATTTAACGGGAAAGATATAACGAAGCTATCTCCGGGGGAACTGGAAGAATTGAAAAAGAGAATCGGAGTGATGTTTCAGTTCGGTACTATGTTTTCATCTCTCAGCGTAGGAGAAAATCTGGTCTACGTAATAAGGAAGAGGTATAAGATAGACAAACACACCGCAGTGGAGATGGCAAAAATAAAATTAACGCTCGTAGGCTTAAAACCTCACGTCTTTTACATGTATCCCCACGAGCTTTCCGGCGGTATGAGAAAAAAAGCGTCCCTCGCCATGGCTATAGCTACGGACCCTGACGTGGTTTTTTTAGACGAGCCTACCTCGGGTCTTGACCCTATAAGTGCGGAAGAGTTCGATAAGCTCGTAAGAACCCTTGTAGATTCAACAGGAATGACCATAGTCCAGATTACGCACGACCTTGCATCGCTCCTTTTCACCGATAGGGTTGCCGTTCTAAGCGAGGGAAAAGTAGTTTACGAAGGTGAGCCAAAGGGAATGGTGAATACCCAAAATCCGTGGCTAAGGAAGCTCGTAAGTACACTCAGGTTCAGGAGGTTAATCCTTGGAAAGTAAGTTCAAGTACTTCATTGTTGGGAGCTTCTTACTGATTTTTGTAGCTCTCTTTATAGTGGTTGTTCTCGTCCTATACAAGGGCTTTTATAGGGTTGAGTACGCTACGTACCTTATAAAAACCACCTATTCCGTTAACGGGCTCGAACTCGGCAGTCCCGTAAAGTACAAAGGAGTTACTGTTGGCAAAGTAAAGAAGATAGAGATAAACTGGGAGAAACCCTCGGAGGTCCTTATCTTCGTAGAACTCGATAAAAGACTGCAGGTTGATAGGAAGGTCTACGCCACTCTCGGACTTCAGGGTATTACTGGGTTGGCTTATATATCCCTCGAAGAGTCAAAAAAACCTCTCTCTGTTAAAAAAGAGAGGGGATATGTAGTTATTCCTTTTAAGCCCTCAACGTTTCAGGAAATCTCGGACTTCATTCCCACGATGTTGACGGAAGTTCACAACTTAACGAAGGACCTAAGACACTTTATAAACTCAATAGATACTAAAGCTTTAAACGATACTGTGAGGACTGTTGACGTTACTTTGAAAAATCTTAACCAAAAGATAAATTTACTCACCCGAAGGGTAATAAAACTTCAAGAGGAAATATCTTTAGTTATTTCCGACAGCAGGAAAACACTTTCTGATATAAATGCGTTGGTAAAGAAGTTTGAAGAAACTTCGGAAAGTGTAAGAGAAACAACATTAGAATTTAAGAAGCTCGCTGAAGAAACGCGTTCTCAAGTTCCGCAACTATCTAAGGAGCTCGAAGAGTTATCGAATAAGCTCGATAAAGTTCTCAAAGAAGTTGATAGATTTGTTAAAAAATTAAATACAACTCCTTCGGAGTTGTTAATAAGGGAAAAAACGGAGGGTGCCCCCGTTGAGAATTAGAGAACTTCTGAAGAGTATGGTGGGCTTAACGCTTCTGGTTGTTGCCTGTTCTCCCAGGATTTTTCCTGAGGAAAAAATAAAACTAAGAGCTTTAGATGCAGATTTGGCTAATTTTTCTGCAAATTTTTCAGTAGACCTTAAAGATATTGATACAGAGGATTACTTGGCAACCGATAGAATTTTGTATAAAAAGGGGAATACCTTTGGTTACTTTATAAAGAACAAATGGATTTGCCCGCCTGATTGTATGATTGAACGTTTACTTTTAAGACATTTTAACTATTTAAACGGAAAGGGAAGTTCGGAACTTTACCTCAAAATTATCGACCTGTACGCGGATTTTTCCGAAAACATTCCGAAAGTTATACTTACTGTTAGAGCTGAATTAAAAAAAGACTCCTCACGGAAAATAAGAATTTTTCACTATGAAAAGAAATTCAATAATTCCGAAGAGGCGGTATTTAAAGCCTTCAATGAAGTAACAACAAAATTTCTAAGAGACCTAAATGAGTGGTTAAAGAAATGAGATATTAGGGAGGGAAAAGAAAAACCCTCAGGGAGGGATTGTAAACTGGAGAAAAAAAACTGAAGTTAGCTTTCAGGTCTCTCGAGTCACGACCCCTCATAGAGGGATTGTAAACGATTTACATCTACATTTATATCATTAAAAATCCAATCGTCATGACCCCTCATAGAGGGATTGTAAACACGATATGATGGTATATGTTAATCAACTCGGTGTAAGGTCACGACCCCTCATAGAGGGATTGTAAACCCCAGCTACGTGTGCGATAAAAATAATAACAAATCTAAAAATTTCTGTCAAGTCCAATCTTGCTCAAATGAACTTAATTTCCCGTCGACCTCCAATCTTGTAAAAAATCCCGGGGTCGACGGATTCCTAGAAAATCAACACCGAGCGACAGCGAGGTATCTAAAACCAACATTTACAAAATCAACATTCCGTCGCCATAGCTGTAGAAACGGTACCTTTTTTGGACTGCCTCCCTGTATGCCTTTAGGATAAACTCTCTTCCGGCAAAGGCTGAAACTAAGATAAGAAGCGATGACCTCGGGAGGTGAAAGTTCGTAATCATAGCATCAACAACTTTGAATTTATATCCGGGGTAGATGTAAAGTTCGGTCCAGCCTTCAAAAGGCTCATAGGGAGAGGTTTCTAAGGCTCTTACTACAGTAGTGCCTACCGCTACGACTTTTTTTCCTCGCTCCTTTGTTTCCTTTATCTTTTGAACGGTTTCCTTGGGAATCTTAACGTATTCAGGGTCAACGCGATGCTCTTCTATATTCTCTGATTTAACGGGTTTAAAGGTTCCGTAAGAAACGTGAAGGGTGATAAAGGCAAAGTTTATTCCCTTTTCTTTTAGCTTTTCCATAAGTTCTTCCGAAAAGTGGAGTGAAGCGGTAGGTGCAGCTACCGCTCCCTTTTCTTTCGCAAAAATCGTCTGATAATACTCCCTGTCTATGGGCTCTTCTTCCCTTTTCAAGTATGGAGGAATAGGAATATGCCCGTATTTATCAAGGAGCTTTAAAGGTTCGTCTCCGAGAAGTTTAACTCTAAAAGTTCCTCCTTCTATGTGCTCTAAAATTTCTATGTGAAAGTCGGGAGCTATCTCTACTATCAAGCCTGGCCTTATTTTTTTTCCTCCAACGAGAGCCTTCCACTCATCGGGCTTTATATAATCCGTTAAAACTATTTCCACCTTACCTCCGGTAGGCTTTCTTCCATATAAACGGGCAGGAAGAACCTTTGTGTTGTTAAAAACGAGCAGGTCTCCTTCCTCAAGGTAGTTGGGAAGATTTATAAAGGTATCGTGCTTGATACTTTTATCTTTGCGATTCAAGACCATTAGCCTCGCGGCGTGGCGAGGAACAACAGGATACTTAGCTATTAACTCCTCGGGAAGCTCGTAATCAAAATCGGATAACTTCATAACTTCTTCTTAAATATTTCTCTCAACGAC
>WFPV01000006.1 GCA_015487405.1 Aquifex sp.
ATCTCTGACGAGTGCTATGAGCACTTCACCTACGGTGAGGAAGAGTTTGTCAGCGTAGCTTCTTTTGGTGAAGAAGTGAAAAAAATCACCTTTACGGTGAACGCTTTTTCCAAAACCTTTTCAATGACCGGCTGGCGCGTTGGATACGTAGCCTGTCCCGAGGAATACGCAAAAGCCATAGCGAGCCTAAACAGTCAGAGCGTTTCTAACGTCACGACCTTTGCCCAGTATGGAGCCCTTGAGGCTTTAAAGAATCCCGAATCCCAAAACTTTATAAAGAAGGTAAGGGAAACCTTTAAAAAGAGGAGAGATATAGCTTACAACCTGCTCAGGGAGATTCCGGGAGTTAAGGTGGTAAAGCCATCGGGAGCTTTCTACATCTTTCCTAACTTTAAGGAATACTCCGAAAAGTTGGGAGGAGACGTCAAGCTCTCGGAATACCTCTTAGAGAAAGGAAAGGTAGCCACGGTTCCGGGTTCAGCTTTCGGAGCGGAAGGCTACTTAAGGCTCTCCTTTGCCCTCTCCGAAGATAAATTAAGAGAAGGAATAGAGAGGATTAAAAGCTCACTCTCCTCCCTTTAATCCCTCACAATTTCTTTTATTTTTACTCCTAACTTATTCTCTATAACTACGAGCTCACCTTTTGCTATTAGCTTTCCGTTCACTTTTATATCTACGAGGTCGTTCACTTCCCTATCCAGCTCCACTACGGAGCCTATTCCCATATTAAGGAGCTCACCTATAGTCTTTTGAGCCTTTCCCACTACTACTTCTATATCAACGGGAATGTCTCCGAACTTTTTGAGAAGCTCTATCGCACTTTCAGCTTTTTCCTTTTCGGTTTCTTGAGGTCTTTCTTCTTCCTTCACTTCCTCTTCTTGGCTAACTTCCTGCTGAGCTTCCTTCTCTTCAGCCATCTTTCTCCATATTTTCTATTTCCTGCAGTAAACTGTCAACCATCTCCTCCTCACTTACCTTCTTTATAGGCTTTCCGTTTTTAAAGAGCCAAGCAAATCCCCTCCCGCAGGCAAGACCTATATCCGCCTCCCTTGCCTCCCCTATAGCGTTCACCACACACCCCATCACCGCAACCTTCAGAGGTTTCTTAACGTTTGCGAGTTTTTCTTCCACGGCTTTAACTACCTTAGGTAAGTCCACTTCTATCCTGCCGCAGGTGGGACAGGCAACTATTTCAACACCTCTCCTTCGGAGTCCCAGGGACTTGAGAATCTCGTAGGCGGTTTCAACCTCTACAACCGGGTCGTCGGTGAGGGAAACTCTCACCGTATCGCCTATCCCCATATACAGGAGTATCCCTATTCCTACAGAAGACTTTATTATCCCCTTCTTTCCCATTCCCGCTTCCGTTATGCCTATGTGGAGGGGAACGTCCGTCTGAGATGCGAAAATCTGGTTAGCTTTTACATTCTCAAGGATATCAGAGCCCTTTATGGAAACCTTATAGTTAGTAAAGCCCCACTTTTCAAACTTCTCGGACCACCTGAGCGCGCTCTCCGCTAAAGCCTCCGCGGAAGGATACCCGTATTTCTCAAGTAAATCCTTCTCCAGCGAGCCGGAGTTCACCCCTATCCTTATAGCGACGTTCTTTATCCTTGCCTCCTCAACGATTTCCCTGACGATTTCCTCCTTTCCTATGTTTCCGGGATTTATCCTTATTCCCTGAACCCCCTTTTCCATGGAAAGGAAAGCGTAAGAAGGAGCAAAGTGAATGTCCGCTATTATGGGAACCGGACTTTTCCTAACAATTTCCTCTAAAGCCTCAACATCCTCCTTGTGGGGGACAGCGACGCGGACAATCTCACAACCTGCTTCGTAAAGTCTATTTATTTGATTTAAAGTAGCTTCCACATCGTGAGTCCTCGTTGAAGTCATAGACTGAACAACGATAGGAGCATCCCCACCGATTTTTACGTTCCCTACCCTTATCTGTCTCGTTTTACGCCTTTGAATCATAGAGTATTAATTTACAGATACCCGATGAGCCCTAAAAGGATAAAAAACATAAGGAGAAAGGGAGGAAATCAGGCTTCCACCTCTACGAGCTCTTCTTTCTTCACCTTCTTGGTTTCCCTTTCCTCTTTAAGCTTCACTTGATTTTCAGACTTCTTTGCTTCCCTCTCCTTCTTCTTTTCCTCAACGAGAGCTCTGAGCATTTCATACTCTTCCATAGAGAAGCAACACATGGTTCGCACCTCCTTTTAGGATTTTTCTTTTAAATTGGAGATACCTTCGGTGGAGACAATGCTCGGAGAATTAGCCTTTCCGTAAAAAGGAATAAATTATTTATCTTCCTACTGAGAAGCAGTTTATATTATTAAATCTTATGCATAAGAGAGGGATTCTCGTTATAAACTTTGGCTCCCAATACGTCCAGCTCATCGCCAGGAGAGTCAGAGAGCTCGGAGTTTTCAGTGAAATCGTAAATTGGGACATCTCGGTTGATGAGATAAAGGAAAAGAATCCCTACGGGATAATTTTTTCCGGAGGACCTGCCTCCGTTTACGCTCCGGGAGCTCCCCTTCCCGATAAAGGGATATACGAGCTCGGTATTCCTATACTCGGCATATGCTACGGACTCCAGGTTATCACCCACCAGCTCAGCGGAAAGGTTGAGAAATCCGATAAACAGGAATACGGAAGAGCTCGTCTTAGGATTTTAAAGGAGGATACCATATTTGAAGGAATACCAAAGGAGAGTGATGTCTGGATGTCCCACGCGGACAAGGTGGTGAAGCTCCCCGAAAATTTTGAAGTGCTTGCGGTATCCGACAACTCCCCATATGCGGTTATAGCGGACAAAGATAGGAGAATTTACGGTTTTCAGTTCCACCCGGAGGTGGTTCATACGGTTTACGGAAAGGAGATGCTCGCTAACTTCGTTTACGGAGTATGCAAGGCAGAAAGAAACTGGGAGATGGGGGACTTCATAAAGGAAAAGATAGAGGAAATAAGGAAAACTGTAGGGGACTCAAAGGTAATAGCCGCACTCTCTGGAGGTGTTGACTCCACCGTTGCTGCGGTTCTCACCCACAGAGCGGTGGGGGACAAGCTCCACTGCTTTTTCATAGACCACGGACTCCTGAGGTATAAAGAAAGGGAAGAGGTAGAGAAGAACTTAAGGAGTTTGGGACTTCCCTTAACGGTTGTTGATGCCTCAGACATATTCTTAGAACGCCTGAAAGGCGTAGAGGACCCCGAAGAAAAGAGGAAAATTATAGGAAGAACCTTTATAGAGGTTTTTGAGAAGGAAGCGAAAAAGATAGAGGGAGCGGAGTTCCTCCTCCAGGGAACGCTTTACCCTGACGTTGTAGAGAGCGCAGGAATAAAGGGAAGCGCAAAGATAAAGACCCACCATAACGTTGGTGGACTGCCCGAAAGGATGAACCTAAAACTTTTAGAACCTTTCAGAGAGCTCTTTAAGGACGAGGTTCGTCAGATAGGAAAGCTTCTCGGCATTCCCGACGAAATTCTAAAGAGACATCCCTTCCCGGGACCAGGTCTTGCAATAAGAGTGATAGGGGAAGTGAAAAAGGAGGACTTAGAAATCTTAAGAAAGGCGGACTACATATTCATAGAAGAGCTAAAAAAGGCGGGACTATACGACAGAGTATGGCAGGCTTTTGCGGTTCTGCTCCCTATAAAGTCCGTAGGAGTAATGGGAGACGTCAGAACCTACGAGAAGGTGATAGCCCTCAGAGCTGTTGAAAGCGTGGACGGAATGACTGCGGACTGGTATAGACTCCCTTACGATTTCTTAGATAAGGTGATGAGAAGAATAATAAACGAAGTGGAAGGAGTGAACAGAGTGGTTTACGATATATCCTCAAAGCCCCCCTCCACGATAGAGTGGGAGTGAGAGAAAATTAGGTGATTGGTAGTAAACTTCAGACCCCGGAATGTTCCTCGTCGTCCTGTAGTAAATCCCCCTATACCTCAAAACTATCTCCAAGTATCTCAAACAGCTCCTTCAGAATCTAATCCGTCTTCCTCTTCACTCCCTGAGATTTTTCTTCCGCTTCCCTATTCTTCTTGTGCTCGTAGTGAGGAATAGAAAGGTATTTGTTTCTTAATTTCTTTTCCCTTTCTTCCGCGGTGAGATATCTTTCGTTGTAGAGCTTTTGGAACTTTAGGAGGCCCTCCCCTCACCTTCGGTGCTTCTTCTCTTGATGGCACCTGCAAAGGAACATGGCTTTAATCCTAAATAAAGTATTTTGGAGGAAGAACACTTTTTGAAAGAGAACGCCAAGTTTAGACATTGGAGGAAAGGTATTTAATGAAAATGAAGGAAGCAAGCCAAGACCAGACAGTTTCATATTTAGCATTGTGAGGGAAACGCTTGTAAAAAACTTTCATCCTATGCTTTATGTGTCTAAAAAACCTCTCTACAACATTTCTACCGATACTTCTTAGAAACTTAGCGAGTGAATACCACCACAGCCTTACTGCCTCAGGACTAACTTCTATTC
>WFPV01000007.1 GCA_015487405.1 Aquifex sp.
CGGGAAGCTCTTTTAGAGCGTTCTGGATGTATACCACCATCACTATCCCCATCTCCGCGGCTATCCCGAGGAGTGCTAAGAATCCCGCTATGCTCGCTATGGAGACGTTGTATCCCAGTATATACATAAGGAGAACTCCTCCAAAGGTCGCCACGGGTAGAGTTGCCAGCACGAGGAGGGTCTCAAAGAACCTGTTGAAGGTGAACCAAACGAGAAGGATTATCATCAAAATCACCGAAGGTATTATGATCTTTAAGTCTTCTAAAGCTTTCTTCCAGTATTCAAACTGACCGCTCCACTCGTAGAAGTATCCCTTGGGAAGGGTGAGTTTTTCCTTTAGAGCTTTTTCCGCTCTCTCTATGACCGTTCCCATGTCAAGCTCGGGGTCGGGTGTTATGAAAACGTAGCTGACGAGGAGTCCGTTCTCGGACTTTATGCTGACGGGACTCTCCTTTCTGACGATGTCTGCAACTGCGGAGAGGGGAACTAGTCTGTCTTTCAGAGGTAACATGAGGTTTTCAAGCTCGTAGCGGTAATCTAAGGGAAGTCCGAGGGTTATTCCGTATCTCTCCCTGCCCATTATGAAGGTGGAGATGCGCTTGTTTGCCAGAAGGGTTGCCACCATCTCGTTTATGTCTGCAACTGTCAGTCCGTACCTTTCTAATGCCTCCCTTTTGGGGATTATGTGAATATAACTACCGCTCGCGGTTCTCTCTCCAAAGACGCTCATGATTCCGTCAACGTTTTTTAGAATTTGTTCCATCTTTTGAGCTATCTCATTTAGGGTGTTCACGTCGCTCCCGTATACTTTTATTCCGAGGGGTGTCTGGATTCCCGTGGTAATCATATCTATCCTTCCCTTTATGGGCATGGTCCACATGTTGGAAAGTCCGGGAACGGATATAGCCTTGTCCATCTCCCTTATGAGCTCCGCGTAGGTGAGGGGTCTTTCTTCGGGGAAGATTTTTCTGAGAATATTCTTGATACCTTCCGGTATGTCCCAGTTAGAGTAAAACCTTTCAACTTTTACCTTTCTCCATTCCTCTTGAGGCTTTAGGGTTATGAAGGTTTCTATCATGGAGAGCGGTGCGGGGTCGGTTGCGGTTTCCGCTCTTCCCGCCTTTCCGAGGACGGTCTCAACCTCGGGGAACTGCTTCAGGATTCTGTCCTGAATATTCATTATTCGCAGAATTTCCTGCCTTGAGACGTTGGGAACAGTGGTAGGCATATACATCAGGCTTCCCTCGTTTAAGGGGGGCATGAACTCCCTTCCGAGCTTCTCGTAGAGGTAAACCGTCGCAACTCCGAGGAGTATGAAAGAGAGAAGAATCAAGTATCTCAGCTTTATCGCCAGATGGAATATAGGGTCGTATAGCTTTATGAGGAGTTTGACGAGGGGGTTCTTTTCTTCGGGAGGAATCTTTCCACGAATAAGGTAGTAGGCAAGAGCGGGAACTACTACAACCGAGATTATTGAGGCAAAGAGCATAGAAAGGGTCTTGGTCGCAACCAGCGGACTAAATAGTTTTCCCGCCTGTCCTTTCAGGGCAAATAGGGGAACAAAAGAAACGGTAACTATTAAAAGGGCAAAGAATATGGGCTTTCCTACGTCTTGAGCGGAGAGGATTATGGCTTCCTTTAAGGGGTGTCCCTCCTCCAGTCTTCTGTGGATGTTCTCCACGAGCACTATGGCGGCGTCAACCATCGTTCCTATGGCTATCGCTATCCCTCCGAGGGACATGATGTTTGAGGTTATGCCGAGGTGGTTCATAGCTATGAAGGTGGTAAGGATGGAAACAATCAGGAAGATGATTATCACGAGTGCACTCTGAACGTGGAACAGGAATAGCCCTACTATGGCAAGGACAACTATGCTTTCCTGAATGAGCTTGTGCTTTAGGTTATCAACCGCACTCTCTATGAGTCTTGAGCGGTCGTAGGCGGTGATAATCTGGACGTCCTCGGGAAGTCCTTTCTTTACCTCTTCTAACTTCTTCTTTACTTCCTTTATTACTTTATAGGCATCCGCCCCGTAACGCATTATCACGATTCCCGCCACCGTGTCACCCATTCCGTTGAAGTCCGCGACTCCCATCCTGAAGGCGGGAACTTCCATAACCTTTGCCACATCCTTAATCCTTATAGGAACTCCGTTTCTGTAAGCCACAACGGTGTTCTCTATCTCCTCCTTGTTCTTGACGTATCCGACAGCCCTAACCAGAAACTCCCTTTCGTTAATCTCTATATACTTACCTCCGGTCTCTATGTTGGTTTTCTTGAGAGCGGAATATAGGTCCTTCAAAGTTAAGCCGTATTGGTAGAGGAGTTCCGGCTTTACGTAGACTCTAAACTCCTTCTCAAATCCCCCGACAGAAGCAACTTCCGCAACGTCGGGAATGGAGAGGAGTGCATACTTCACGTAGAAGTTCTGGAGTGCCCAGAGCTCGTCTAAACTTCGCTTTTCAGAAACGAGGACGTATTTGTAGACCCATCCCACTCCCGTTGCGTCGGGTCCCAATTGGACTTCCGCCTCTTCCGGAAGCTGGTTTCTTATGGAGGCGAGCTTCTCAAGAACTCTGCTCCTTGCCCAGTAGAGGTCCGTCCCGTCTTCAAATATCACAAAAACGAGGGAGAAGTTGGGATAAGAGTATCCCCTCACCGTCTTTACTTTCGGGACTCCCATCATGTTGGAAACAAGGGGGTAGGTGAGCTGGTCTTCAATGACCTGGGGAACCTGACCAATCCACTTGGAGTAAATGATGACCTGAACGTCGGAGAGGTCTGGAATGGCGTCTATGGGAGTCTTTTTAAGGGAATAGTATCCGTAAAAGAGTAAGAATATTGTTGCAAACAGTATAGCGACTCTGTTCTCTAAAACGAACCTTGTCAAATAATTCATGGCTTTATCCTCCGGGATATATTGTTCTGTATGGGGGTTTTTGAAGAGATAAGAAACTGGCTCTCTCCAGAAATAAAGGAGTTAAAAACTCGCCTTGAGAAGTTAGAGGGGGAGGTTACTAAGGTAGAGAAGAAATCACAGGAAATTGACGACATAAAGGAAAGACTTGCAGTCCTTGAAACGTTAACTACGAATATTCTAAGTGAAGTTAAAGATATAAAGAAAAGCCAGCGGAGTTCAGAAGACAGATTAACAGCCCTTGAAGTTGAAGTTAGGGAAATAAAGAGAAGCCAACTGAAGACGGAAGAGAAGCTCTCAGAAATTTTTAAGATGCTCCTTGAAATCGTAAAACTAATAACACGCTTGGAAGATAAGTTAGAACTTGAGAGAAGAGTAGAAAGGCTGGAAGAAGAGGTTTTCAAGAAGAAGTAACTCATTCTAACTTCCCCTTCATTAGCATCGCATTCAGGGCAACTATCACAGTGCTCGCACTCATAAGAACCGCTCCCACCGCAGGCTGGAGAACTACTCCGAAGGGAACTCCCAAGCCAGCCGCGAGGGGAATAGCCACAACGTTGTATCCCACAGCCCAGAAGAGGTTTTGAATCATCTTTTTAACTGTTAGGTATGAAAGCTTAATAACTCTAACCACATCTTCGGGATTGCTCTTTACAAGAATTACGTCTCCACTCTCTAAGGCTATCTGAGTTCCCGCTCCTATGGCTATGCCTACGTCTGCTTGAGTGAGAGCTGGAGCGTCGTTTATTCCATCTCCCACCATAGCAACCTTGTAGCCTTTCTCTTGAAGCTCCTTCACCTTTTGAGCCTTCTCGTGGGGAAGGACGCGAGCGTAGAACTCTTCTATACCGAGCTCTTTAGCTACCGCCTCGGCTACTTTCTCGCTGTCTCCTGTAATCATAACTACCTTCTTTCGCATGTCCTTCAACTGTCTTACTGCCTCGTAGGATTCCTTCCTTATCCTGTCAGAAAGAGCTACGATTCCTGTTAACTTTCCATCAATAGCCACAAAAATCACACTCTTTCCTTGAGCTTCAAGCTCCCGAGCCTCCCTAAGAAGCTCCTCGTCCGTAACAACTCCGAGCTTCTTAAGAAAGCTAATGTTTCCTATTACCACTTCGTGGTTTTTTACCTTCCCCTTAACTCCCTTTCCGGGGAAGGCTTTAAAGTCCTTAACTTTCTGCGGAGTTATTCCGTGCTTTTTACCGTATTCCACCACTGCCCTTCCTATGGAATGCTCGGAGAGAGCCTCAAGGCTAACAACCGATTTTAAGAACTCCTTAATGTCCATCTTTGCAATAATGTCAGAAACACTCAGCTTCCCTTCCGTCAATGTTCCCGTTTTATCAAAAAGGACAACGTTAACGTCCTTCGCAACTTCTAAGGCGACTCTGTTTCTGAAGAGGATTCCCCTCCTCGCGGAGTAAGAGGTAGCTATTGATACAACAAGCGGGATAGCTATACCGAGGGCGTGGGGACAGGCTATAACCATTGTGGTGACAGCTCTTTCCACGGCAAAACGTGTATCGTAGCCGAAGAGCTTCCAGAGGATAAAGGAAATAAAGCTTACGGAAACTGCGATTATCGTAAGGTAGAAAGCCGCCCTGTCAGATAGGTTCTGGAGCTTCGTTTTACTCTCTTGAGCTTCCTTCACAAGTCTGAGAACTTGACTAAGGTAGGTTTCCTTTCCTACTTTTTCAACCTGGACTTTCAACGAGCCGTCAAGGGCTATTGAGCCTCCGATTACCTTACTTCCGGGCTTCTTTAAAACGGGCTTACTCTCACCGGTCAGGAGACTTTCATCCACGAGAGCTTGCCCTTCTACAACGACTCCGTCGGAGGGAATTTTTTCACCGGGCTTCACAAGAACAATGTCACCGGGCTTTAGCTTATCAACTGAAACGTCTATTACTTCTCCGTTCTTTACAAGGTGAGCGGTATGAGGTATTAACTTGACAAGCTCCTCAAGGGCTTTCCCCGCTCCGAGCAGGGATTTCATCTCTACAAGGTGTCCCCAGAGCATCACCGTTATGAGAGATGTAAGCTCCCAGAAGAACTCCTTTCCCCCGAAGAAGAAGGCATAAAGGCTGTAGAAGTAAGCGACGGATACGGCAAGAGCCACGAGCGTCATCATCCCCGGCTTTTTCTTCTTCAGCTCTTCTACCATTCCCTTGAGGAAAAAGCTCCCACCGTAAAGGAAGACAACCGTTGATAAAACAGGAGGAATGAACTCACTTCCCTTAAATTCCGGAGGTGAGATGTGTAGGAGCTTTTGTATAGTTTCCGAGTATAGGACAACGGGAACGGTTAAAATCGTGGAGACTATGGCTCTCCGTTTGATGTCCTGTATGTGCTTTAAGTGATGGGTATGTTCTTTTTGAGGCTTTTTCTCTTTATGTTCGTGCTCCAAGTGTTTGTAATGATGATGTTCGTGATGCATGTTAATAACCTCAGTGGCTGTGTTTCATACCGCCGTGCCCCATGTCCATATCCAGCTCCTTTAGAAACTCAAGCGTTAGTTCCGAAGCCCTATAAACCTTCTTTCCCTTTGCGAACTTCTTAGCACTCAATAGACTCTTGAAAGGAGCGAGGTCTTTGCCCATAGGACCTTCTTCAATGAGCACGTAGTAGGCTCTCTTTCCGTCTATCCACTTTCCCGTAGAGAAGTCCTTAACCCAGACCTCAGCTACCTTATCTTTGTTCTCAAGCCAGTATCTCAGGGCGTGCTTCGGAGATTCGGTGAATAGATATTTTCCGTTTTTGAGTTTTATCTGAGAGGTAAACTTTGGGTCCGTTAAGGCATCCATGCCACAGACTACACACTTTGCCCCTTTAGGAACTTCCGTAGGTTGAGCAAACAACAGGGCTACAAAAATTCCTAAGATGCTTAAAATTGCTCTCATCTTTTCACCCCCACGCCGTAGTCGTAAACGAGGATTCCACCGAGGTTTCCTTGAAGGAGCAGTAAAACAACTCCAACAAAAAGAAGGATTAAGTAAAGTGTTCTGAAGACGCCTTTCGGCGTAATTAAGTAAAGAATTCTTAAAAGTAGAATTACCGCAAAGATTATCGCGAGTATTATTCCAAGAGTTTCGTGGTTGTGAAGGACTTCTAAAGCTTCACTGCTGATTGGCAAGGTTTCTATGCTTTCGTGGACAATGTATCCCGTAACGGAAGCTGAGATTACACTTATTGAGCTAAGGAGAATGCTTAGAAACTCTACTCCGTCAGTAGCTTTCTTACGGAGAATGTAAAAGAGCTCCAAAATAAGGGTAAAAACCGGCAATGCTATGGCAAAGTGAACCACGGGAGGGTGAATCTTAACGATTTCGGGATAGGTAACTTTTTCTACGCTCTCTTTTACAGCCTGAGGCTCGTGGGAAAATGCTAAGGTTATACCAAGAAGTAAAAATAAATAAGTGTAAGCCCTCACTTTAACATCTCCTGAAGTTTCCTTTTGAGCTCCGGATTGTTTGCAAGTGCTTGCTTA
>WFPV01000008.1 GCA_015487405.1 Aquifex sp.
CGGAAAACTCGTTTAGCTCCTTCACGGGAACGTTCTCGGGGTTGTGAAGCTCGTATAGAGCCAAGGCTACATCGGGAAAGGCGTATCTCTCCCTTAGCTCCTCCGGTAGATACTCGGGAAAGTATTTGTAGAGGTAGGAGCTTATCTTTTGTAGGGCTTTCCTTACGCGCCTTCGGCGCGTCTGGGATGATATCTCTTCAAGCTCTCCTTTCTTTCTGGCGTAGTAAACGGGGATAATCTTTCCTACCTCCTCACTGGAGGTGCTCTTTATCTCGGGGTGAACCATATACTTCTCTCCCCTAAAGCTCTTTAGCTTTCCGAAAACTACGAGTTCCCTGCCTTTTTTGAAAGCCGCGGCTACGAATCGGGTGTTCTTATACTTGAACTTCAAGCTGAGAGTTCCCGTCCCGTCGGTGCATATAACTTCTAAGGTGTAGGGACCTTCAGTGAGTTTCTTAACGTCAACCACTTTGACCTTCAGGGCTACCTTTTCCCCTACCTTTGCGGTCTTTATGGAGGTGTTCAGCCTCCTGTCCTCGTATCGGACGGGAAAGTAGTAGAGGGCGTCTATTATGGTGTTTATCCCGAGCGCTTTCAAGGTGGAGAGCTCGGTTTTGTTCAAGATTTTCAATTTTTCCAAAGGTTGAAAGAAGAGGTGTATGGGCTTTCTCTCCTGTGGAAGGACTCTCTCCTTCTTCTCCTTCTTTTCTTCCAAGAACTTCCTTACTTCTTTCAGTATCGCCTTTTTCTTCTCCAAGGGCATTCTGTCCAGCTCTTTTAAGGAGTCTAAGATGTAGGGGGGAGCGTCGTCCTTTAGTTTGTTAAAGAGAAACATCCCCACTCCGAAGGCTCTTCTGAGTTTGAGTCCGTCGTTGAGGAGGAGTCCGTCTATGAAGTTTCTCAGGAAAGCTCTGTCCATCCTTTAAAAATTAAACTCCTTTCTGTATCCCAGTCTATACTCCCTCGTTTCGTCAGAATACAGGAAGAAGTGGAAGCCTACGTCCGCATCTAAGGGCGGTCTTGCCTCCACCTCCCAGTAGGTTGCTCTCTTGTCCTTGAGGGTTGAGAGCCTGTATTTGATGCTAAAGAGTCTGCTTATGCGTTTCCTGAGGTCTATAGCGGCTCCCAGCTCCCCGGTGGGAGTGGTCTGGACGCCTATTCCTATCTTTACGTCAAAGAGCCTCTCAAGGGTTCCCTTAAAGGCTCCCACCTGCTCAAGCTCCTGGGAGAGTGCGGTGGCGACAGGTAGAACAGCGTTGTTTCCTCCCCCGCCTATGAGCCTTAGGAGTATATCCCTCCTGCTGAGGGGAGGTTCAGAGAAGTAGTAGACCTCCGGATTTTCCAGCTCTCCCTTCACCTTCAGGAATATCTTGTAGGGCTCTTCCCAAGTGTTTAGTTCTAAGTCAACATACCTTTCTTCTTCCTCATCCTTTTTACGAAGCTCAAGCTTTCCGCCTTTTACAATGAAGTCCTTTCCGAAGTAAGAGACCTTCCCGGATTTTACTTGAACGAGGATATCGTAATTAACGTCCGGATACCTTCCGTAGACTTTACCGCTCAGAGCGGTAAAGAGCCTTCCCTCGGGGAGCTTTACGCTCAGTCCCGTTTTGGTTTTGAACTCCGTGTTCAGTATGAGCTCAAGGGGGAGTTTAGTCTCCTTCTTTCCTTTTGCTTCAGGAATCTTCAAAATTCTCACTGATCCGTCAAAGGCGGTATTTAACTCAAAGTTTATCTTTTTGAAGTTCTTTACTCCTACTTTTCCTTTTCCGTCCGCGAGGAGTGCTACCTTCAGCTCCTTGGTGTAATACTTTACAGGTACTCTTTCAAACTGAAATATTACGTTAAAATTCTTGTAATCCTTTGCAATTGCATAGGCGTTTAGATATCCGCTTTTGAACCAGTTCACCATACTGAACATGAGGGAGTTTGGTTCAACTTCTAAGTTTATCGCTCCTATGAAAGGTTCGTAAAAGTATGCGGAGCGAATCCTCACGATTTCTTTGGTTGTTGCGACAAGCCTGAATTCTTTGCCCCTCATCCAAAACTCGTAATCCACCCTTCCGTCAAGCTCGCTCCTTATAAGGGAAGCCATATTTTTGGAAAGAAGGGTTAGGTTAATTCTTCCCTTAGAGTATACGAAGAGCTCTTCTCTGTATCCGAGGTTCAGGCTTCCCTCAACAATTCCTTTAAGTTTTAAGGGAGAAAGCTGGATTCCTTTGAGGGTTCCTTGACCTTTAGCTTCGGATATCGTGAGGAGGGGTCTCTTCATAAATTCTGTTTCCAATCCCCGGAACAGTACGGATATTTCCGCTCCTTTTTTTACTATTTGTAAGCCCTCAAAGTTATACGAAATCAATTTGCCTCTGTACCTGTAGGGTTGTAGTTTAACCCTCGCGTAATCCTTTTCTACTTCAAGATTTCCCCTAAGGTTCACATAGTCGCCGAGAACTTTTAGTCTAACTTTCCCTTCCGCGAAAAGCTTTCTATCCTTTATCTTTCCCCAGAAGGAGAGGAAAGCTTTTTTTGCCGCATATTCTCCCCCAAAACTACCCTTCTTCTGGTCAATCCTGTAGTTCAGTCTCAACCTGGTTCTTTTAGAAGCTCCCTTTAAATCTATTAAATTTTTATTCACGCCGAAGGCGTATCTTAGTGATTCATCGATAACTTTATCCTTATAGAAAACTGAAAGGTCACCGGTCAGATCCAGGTAGAGGTGTTCGTCTTTTTTGAAACGAATCTTCCCGCTCGAAACGAGCCTTACACCCTGGGATGAAATGTTTAAACCGGTAAAATTTCCTTTTCCCTTTAGGTGTTTTCCTTGAGCTTGCAGGATGAATGCTCCGGAAGGTACGATGAGCTCACCAGACCTATGCCTTAGACGGAAGTTTTTCAAAGCAAGCTCTATATTTAGGTCATCGGGCTTCCCACGGAGCCGTGCCTTGAGTCCTCGCCCCGAGAGGGCAGCAACAAGTTGTGAATTTTTAAAGTATCCCTCGAAATTTATTTGGGGAAGAACCACTTCGCGGTAAGAGAGATTTGCCAGATTTCCGGAAAATTCAGCAAACATTTTATCCTTTGTTTTTTCAAAATTCACCTTTCCCGTGATTTTTCCGGTAAGTTCTTTAAAACTGAAGGAGTAGTTTTCTCCGTACACTTCTCCCTTTATACCTCCCTTTCCCAGGTTTATCTTAAGCCGTATATCTCCGTGGTTAGAAAGGTAAGCCGTGAGTTTTCCTTCCTTGCCGAGGATGTAATTAAACTCAAAACTTCCTTCACCAAAGGTGTCCTTTCCTACAAGTATATTTCTGCTAACTCCGGAAACTTTTAATTTCTTTTCTTTGAAGCGCAGTACTCCTTCTCCTTCGAAAACCGCATTGACCTTTTCCTTTAACTTGAAAGCCTTTTCCGTAATTCTTAGGTTTCTGTAAGAAAATGTAAGGAGGTTTTCCGGAATTATTTGGTACTCGGCGTGGAGTTCAAGCTCACCGTTTGTAAAATCCCCGCGTGCAACGAGGCTTTTAAACAATTTCCCTTCTCCTCTAATGATACCCGTCAAGTTTACTATTTCTTGCTCTACTACTCTTATCTTTGGCTCTTCTACGTAAGCGGTGAGGTATACCCGCGGAAGTTCTACAGTGGCGCTTCCCTTAAAGTTCACAGCTTCCATTAGGAAGTTCCTCTTCTTTATAGGTTTCACCTGTCCGAGGAAACTCAGTTTTCCTTCTTTTCTTTCGAGCGTTCCCTGTCCGATAAGATAAAAGTTTTTTGAATCAAGGAAAAGTTGTTGCAGAAATAAGGTGTTTTCCTTTATAAATGCGGTGAGTTGACCCTTTAAGTTGAACCCTCTAAGATTTGTGTATAAGAATTCCCCGGTTAAATGATTGTTCTCTACTTTCACACTTTTAACTTTGATAAGGCTGTAATTCTTTGGAGAATATATAAAAAGATTCAAATCCTCAACTTTGAAGTTTAAGGGAATTTCCCTTAAGGGGAGCTCCTTCAGGAGGAAAAGTCTTTTTTTTTAGGTTGTTTTAGATTTATGAAATTTATAAAAATTCCTCTTGCTGTGAGTTCTTTTCCCAGAGTCAACTCATTTGCGTAAAAAGAAAAATTCTTGCTAAAAAACTTGTTAAAACCAAAACTAAAACCCTTTAACAGTATAGTTCCGTTCTTTATACTGATATCCTTAATGTACAAATAAAAATCGTATTTCCTTACTAAGGTTTCGACTCCCAAGGGCAAAAGTGTATAAAGAAATAGTAGAAGAAGAATTATTATTCTCATGTTTGAAAATTATTATAGAGAATCGTATTTCCTAGTATACCTCGCTATCGCTCGGTGTTGATTTTGTGGGAATCCGTCGACCTCCCGGGTTTTTTGCAGGATTGGAGGTCGACGGGAAATTAAGTTCATTTGAGCAAGATTGGACTTGACAAAAATTTAAATTTTAGCTATTATTTTTATCGCACACAAATTTGGGGTTTGTTGGGTGCCTATAAGGGATTGAAACTCCTCCTTGGCGTGCCTCTGAGTGCAGAGTGATACTTGTTTGTTGGGTGCCTATAAGGGATTGAAACGAGCCTTAGACGAGAGGTGGAAGAGGGAATTTGAACGTTTGTTGGGTGCCTATAAGGGATTGAAACAGGATTTATTCTCAGGGCATACATCCCTTAGAACCTCGTTTGTTGGGTGCCTATAAGGGATTGAAACTACTACGTGCTTTTTTGTCATTTTAAAATTTGCGGTTTGTTATGTACTTATAAAGGTTCAGAGCTCTTTTACAAAACTATTTCAGTCCCTACGCCCTCCTTAGTAAAAACTTCCAATAAAAGTGAGTGTTTCACCCTTCCGTCAATTATATGAACTTTCTTGACTCCTCCCTCAAGAGCCTTAATGGCGGACTTCACCTTTGGAATCATTCCCTCCCTTATTACTCCCGAACGAATAAGCTCTTCTGCTCTTTCTTTAGAGAGGGAAGAGATTAGATTTCCTTCAGCATCCTTAACGCCGGGAGTGTCGGTCAGGTATATGAGCTTTTCGGCTTTGAGCTCCCTTGCAATTTCAGCAGCTGCAACGTCCGCGTTAATGTTGTATGCCTCCCCTTTCTCCCCAACACCTATAGGAGCGATTACGGGAATGAAGTTGTTTGCTAAAAGTGTATGTATCAATTCCTCATTTACATCCGTGATTTCCCCAACATATCCGATATCCTCCTCGGGAACGGGAAGCCTGAGCTCTTTAAAGAATTTCTCCTTATCCAACTTCTTGGCCTTTAAAAGCCTTCCGTCCCTTCCCGAGAGTCCTACCGCGTAGGTCTTCTCTCCGCTGTACTGGTTTATAAGAGCCACTATATCCTTGTTTATATCTCCCGAGAGAACCATCTCAACGATGTGCATCGTAAGCTCGTCGGTTTTACGCATCCCCCCTACGAACTTCGGTTTTATTCCGAAAACTTCCAAGGTTTTACTTATCTGTGGACCTCCCCCGTGAACTATAACGGGATTTATTCCTACATACTTTAAAAGGACAATGTCCTTAGCGAAGCTCTCCCTTAGTTCCTCCTCGTGCATTGCGGAGCCGCCGTATTTGATAACAAAAATCTTCCCGTGGAACTTCTTTATATAAGGGAGAGCCTCCTGAAGGATGCGAGCCTTAGCGATAAGCTCTTCCATTTACTTCTCTTCTTTCGTCATGATGTTTATATCCCTTCCGAGTTTTTCTTGAACAGACTTGACCTTCTGGAGCAGTCTGTTTTTCTTACCCTTTCTGTAGTCTATCTTCATCGTTATGGAAATCCTATTGCAATCCTCTTTGAGAGCCTCAAAGCCCTTCTGGAGGACGCTCATAGCCTCTTCCCAGTCTTCTGCCTCAATTATCGTCCCCATGGGTGTGAGAACGTAGGGGAGACCGGACTTGTCAACTATATCAACTACCCTCGCTACATACTGGCTAACACTTTCCCCTTTATCTAAAGGAGTCATACTTACAAACACCAAGAAACTCATGAGAATTATTTTAAATTACCTTCGGTATCTTTCCGAGTTTGTAAAGCTTAAAGTAGAGTCCCCACGCCTTCTTCATTATGTGCCCGAGCACAGGTATTGGAATTAGCATAGCTCTCTTGTCACTTCTGTAGGCGAGACCTCCACCTCTCCAACCCATATCCATCAGACAGAGTATGTTAATATGCTCCTTATAGCTCTTCGGAGTTCCGCTCTTTAGACCCTCCTTGAGAGCTATGTCGTGAGCGGCGATGTGTCCCATAAACTCGGCGAGGTGTCCCTGCTTTGCGGTCCAGAGAGGACTCTCTATAGCCGCACAGTCTCCTATCGCGTAAACGTTGTCAAAACCTTGAACCTGACAGGTATCTTCTATCTTTATAAAGCCCGCTTCGTTCGTAGGAAGGTCGGAGTTTCTAACTACGGGATGCCCCCATCCAGCGGGAGTGTATAGGATAAGGTCCGCTTCTAAGAAGCTATCATCTTCAAAAATAACGCCGTTAGGCGTAAACTCCTTTATCTTCTTTCCTGTAATCTTCTTTATTCCGTATTTCTGGAAGAGCTCGTCCAGCATCTTGAGAGCTTTCTCCCCGAGTCTTTCACCCGGTTTCGGCATGGGAGCGAAGAAGGTAAGTTCAAAGTTCTGTCTAACTCCGAGCTTATTCAGGTAGTAATCTACGTTAAAGAGAACCTCAAAGACTGGACCTCCCCTTACAGCGGTTTTATCTTTGGGATTTCCTCCAAAACCGAAGGCTATCTTTCCGCTCCCCTTGCTTATCAGCTCCTGAAGCCTCTTCCTTATTTCTACCGCCTCCTCTGGGGAACCGCATATGGAGAGCGTGTATTTCAAACCCTTCTCGGGCTTCTTGGTCTGTCCGAGAGCTACCACAAGGTAATCAAAGTCCGTAAACTCCCCTCTGTTCTTTAGAACCACTTTGTTCTCTGAAGCTTTTATCTCAACGACCTCGTCAACTATCAACTCAATTCCCCAGGCTTTGGCAAAATCGTGGAGAGAGATTTTCACCTTCTCGGGAGTTATCTCTCCCGTAGGTATCCAGATTGATATGGGATAGGTCCAGAGATAGTCCCTGTTTGAAATTAAAACCACCTCAAGTCCCTCTTTTCTAAGAGCTCTTGCAGCTTCTGTTCCTCCTATTCCTCCGCCGAGAACTGCTACCCTCTTCAAGGCTTCCTCCTTTTCAGGTTAATAAGTTTGTGTTTGCTAACCACAAATAAAATATATATTCCTTATGAAAACTTTAGTGTATGCTTATTATTTGAAAAGATTTTTCTCTTAAAAGAGTTCTGTTTAAATAAAACCCATGGACCGAGTATATCTTTCCAAAGAAGAGATGCCAAGAAGCTGGTTCAACATCGTTCCCTACCTCCCCGAACCCTTAGACCCACCTTTAGACCCCGAAACGAAAGAGCCTATCTCTCCCGAAAAACTCTTAACGATATTTCCGGAACCTTTAATTGAACAAGAGGTTAGTACCCAGGAATTGATAGAAATACCCGAAGAGGTGATGGACATTCTTTCTCTTTGGAGACCCACGCCCCTCCACAGAGCTCGGAAGCTGGAGGAGTATCTCCAAACTCCCGCAAAAATCTTTTATAAGAACGAGAGCGTCTCCCCTCCCGGAAGCCATAAGCCCAACACCGCTGTCGCTCAAGCTTACTACAACAAGATTTCGGGAGTAAAGAGGCTGACCACTGAGACGGGAGCGGGACAGTGGGGAAGTGCCTTATCCTTCGCAACCCAGTATTTTGACCTTGAGTGTCGTGTTTACATGGTCAGAGTGAGCTACAACCAAAAGCCCTACAGAAGGATTCTTATGGAAACCTGGAAAGGGGAAGTTATCCCCTCACCCAGTCCTTACACAAACGCGGGAAGACAGTTCTACGAAAAGGATCCAAATCACCCCGGCAGTCTTGGAATAGCGATAAGCGAAGCCATAGAGGAAGCCGCAACCCGTGAAGACACGAAGTATTCCCTCGGAAGCGTTTTAAACCACGTCCTCCTTCACCAGACCGTCATAGGTCTTGAGGCTAAAAAGCAGATGGAAAAGGAAGGCTTGTATCCCGACGTAATAATTGGAGCAGTGGGAGGAGGTAGCAACTTCGCGGGATTGAGCTTTCCCTTCTTGAAGGACAAACTTATCGGAGAAAAGCCCGACTTGGAAGTGGTTGCGGTTGAACCGACAGCTTGTCCGACACTCACCAAAGGCGAGTATAGATATGACTACGGAGACACTGTAGGTCTAACACCTTTAATAAAGATGTATACCCTCGGAAAAGACTTCGTTCCTCAGCCCATTCACGCGGGAGGTCTGCGCTATCATGGGGATGCTCCTTTAGTTTGTAAGCTCTACAACCTCGGATACATCTCCGCGGTTGCTTACGACCAGAGGAAGGTATTTGAAGCGGGATTAATCTTCGCAAGAACGGAAGGGATTGTCCCCGCTCCCGAAAGTGCCCACGCCGTTAAGAAGGCTATTGACGAGGCTCTAAAGTGCAAAGAAACGGGGGAGGAGAAAGTCATCCTCTTCAACCTATCGGGACACGGATACTTTGACCTGAGTGCTTACGACAAGTTCCTGAGAGGAGAGCTCCAGTGAACTAAATGATTTCGGACCTCAGGATATCGTGCATATGAATTATACCGATAGGTCTGTTCTCTTCATCTACAACGATGAGAACGGTTATCTTGTAGTCCTCCATTCTCTTTAGAGCCTCCAGCGCAAGCTCGTCCGGTTTTGCGGTTTTCGGATTCCTCGTCATCACGTCTTTCGCTACGCTCTTGTCAAAGCTTCCTCCTCTGTTTACGAACCTCCTCAGGTCTCCGTCGGTTATTATTCCTACGAGCTTTCCCTCTTCGTTTACAACAGCGGTGGCTCCGAATCCTTTTTCTGTCATCACGAGAACCGTCTCCCGCATGGGAGTATCTTCCCG
>WFPV01000009.1 GCA_015487405.1 Aquifex sp.
TATAACGGTTTCAGCCTCTCCCCTCACACCTTTTCCTTCACAGTCGGGACAATCCATCCATCTATCGTAGGTTATTGTCTTTTCACATCCGAGTCCCGCTTCTTCCAAAGTTAAGGGAAGTTTCATTCTTATGTCCTGTCCCTTACGCGGTTTCCTTTTCTTTTTCCTTTCTCCCTTTATGATGCTCTCAACGAACTCCTGTATGTATTCCAAGAAGTCCCTGAACTTGTTTACATCGTTTCTCTCAAGAATTGCATCGTATTCCGAACGCTTCTCGTCGTCAATAAGAACGTGGTAAGCCTCGTTAATCTCTTTGAACTTTTCCTCAGCCTTGGGGTCTGGATTCACATCAGGATGATAAATTCTTACGAGTTTTCTGTAAGCCTTCTTTATCTCCTGCTTTGTTGCGTTCCTGCTGACACCGAGTATCTCGTAATAATCCTTTAACTTGGTCTCCATCAGAAATTAATAATTTCCTTATATCTAAAGTAAGAAGCAATAAAAAATTTGTAATGGCATTTAATATACACTTATAAAGTTAAAAATTCATTAAGTTAGCAATAACTTATTTTTATACTTCTTTTATGAGATACTTTATACATATCCTTACCGAAGGTATTATTCTGTAATAGAAAGCTCAAAGAGGTTGGCAAATGGTAGGATTGAAGGACGAAATAAAGACTTTAGCGGAAGCAATAGAAAGGGAAAGTGTGCTTATTCATAAGGATGCCCTGATAGAAGCTTACAGGGATATACACAAGATTGCCAAGTTCGGTATTGAGAAGCTTATAAAGAAAGCTGCAGAATATGGTGGAAAGAAGGGAGCGAAAACACTAAAGGAAAAATATGGAATATACACAGACAGACTAGATGAAGCTCTTGAGGTTCTCACCATTCTTGCTGAGTCTTCAAGGATGATAAACATCTTTGAGTACGACATTGACAGAAACGAAATAAAGGTTCAGGGCTCTATACTTGTTGAGGCTATACAAAGGAGTGATAAGCCTGTCTGCCAACCTATGGCGGGATTCTTTAAGGGTTTCTTAAGTGAGTTTTTAGAAAAGAATTACGACGTTGAGGAGGTTATGTGTCAGGCTCAAGGTTACGAGCACTGCGTCTTTAAAATAAAGCCGAAGGGTGCCAAGAAGTAAGCTTCTTTTCCCCTTTATACTTCCTTACGCCTTCGGCGTATTTGTTAAAAATCTCCTTTACGATAAGAGAATAAAAAAACCTAAAAAGTTGCCGGTTCCGGTCATATCCGTCGGAAACCTCTCGGTTGGAGGGACGGGGAAGACGAGTTTCGTCATTTACCTTGCAAACCTACTAAAAGAAAGGAGAATCTGTATTCTCCTGAGAGGCTATAAGCGAAAGAGCAGGGGTATCCTTGCGGTTTCAGAATACGGCAAAATTCTAACTGATTGGGAAAAAGCAGGAGACGAGGCTTACCTGCTTGCCAAACTCCTGCCCAGTGTCTGTGTGGTTGTAGCTGAGGACAGATACGAAGGTGGGCTCTTCGCAATAAAACACTTCAGCCCTGAGCTCATTATCCTTGACGACGGATTTCAACACAGAAAATTACATAGGGATTTAGACATAGTTCTTTTAAAAAAGAAGGACATTAGCGATTACCTACTCCCCTACGGGAATTTGAGGGAGCCTATTGGCTCTCTGAGGCGTGCGGACTTAGTTATTTTAAGCTATCAGGATGTTGAGCCCTTTGAGTTTAGAACAGAAAAGCCGACCTTTAAGATGTTCAGGGAGTTTAATTCTCTCCTTGATTCAAGCTTTGGGGAAGTTCCTTTGGAACACTTAAAGGGGAGAGATGTTATCGCCTTCAGCGGACTAGGGGACAACGAGCAGTTCCTAAAAACTTTAAAAAAACTCGGATTCAAGATAAAAGAGTTTATTTCTTTTCTCGATCATTACGATTATAGGAATTTCAAGCCGAAAAAAGAAGAAGTTTACTTAACGACTCCCAAGGACTTAATAAAGCTTCAAGGATATGAAAACGTATTTGCGTTGAACTTTAAAGTGAAAGTAGATAGGGAAAAGGAGCTCAGAGAAATTATTTGTAGAACTTTTTGCTAATCTGAGCCCTTTCCTCACCGCAGTTGACGTCTTCCCTTTCAATGTATTCCTTGAGCTTTTGAACTGCTTCCTCACCGGTTACCAAGTCCTGGAGGTCCCTCTCAAGGTTTGTAGGCTTTATCTTAGCTATCCATCCTTCTCCGTAGGGATCCTCGTTTATGAGGTCAGGCTTGTCAAAGAGTTTCTCGTTTCTTTCTACCACTTCTCCCTCTATGTCCGCGGGGACAGGTCCCGCCCACTTTCCACTTTCCAGGCTCGCAACGGGCTTTCCTTTCTTGAGCTTCTTACCGGGTGCTTTAATTCTTATGTTTATTATCTTTCCCGCTCTCGCCTGACCTATGTCGGTGACACCGACGGTCACAGTTCCATCTTCGTTAACTCTAAACCAGACCTGGTTTTCTATGTCGTAATAGAGGTCTTTAGGAATTACACATCCCCTATACTCTTCAACCTTTTCCGCCATACTTCAACCCCCACAAAATTTTACAGGAATTTTCAAGGATAGCAATTTTTTCGTAAGCCTTTACTAAGTTATCTCCCACGGCGAACACTCCGTGGGATTTAACGACAGCTACATCCTTATCCTTTAGAGCTTCCGATAGCTTTTGTGCCAGTTCCTCGCTCGCGGAAGCCTTTTCCACGCTAAGAACGGGAACTTCCCCTAAGATAGCTTTACCTTCGTTATCCATCGGGAGAATACTATCCGTAAGAAAAGAAAGCTTTATCGCGTAAATCGTGTGGAGATGAACTGCAGCCTTCTTGCCGGTTTCCTTTAATATTCTCCTGTGAACGCTCCTTTCGGAGGAAGCCCTTTCCTCCAAGATTGAGTGACCTTGGAAGGGAATCTCAATTATATCCTCGTCGGAGAGGTTCAGCAGGTTACTTCCGCTCCGAGTGATGAAGAGCCTTTCCCCCCACAGCCTGCTGAGATTTCCCGTGTATCCGTAAGTTAATCCCTCTAACGATATCAGGCGGGCTACCTCCCTGAATTCCTTAAGAATAAATTCCATCTAATTTGAAGGATAATACATAAAGCCACCGCAGGTAATAAAAATTTTCTTATAAAAGAATAAGTTAAAAGCTATGCAAGTAATAAGGGGCTGAATTTCCTGTACTGTCTCTTTGCAAGCTTCGTAGGAAAATGCCAAGATAAGGGGATGGGAAAATAGAAATATGGGCTAATAGGGAAGTTAGAAGAGTGCTTTAAAAAGATTGAAAAGAGCTGTAGTTTTGTATTTTAACGGATTGTCCTTTAGAAAGGTAGCAAAAGTCCTAAAGCAAACAATGGGAATAAAAGTAAGCCCTGAAGCTATTCGTCTTTGGTGGCATTCATTAGCTAAGTTCCTAAGAAGCCTCTACACATTTGCAATGCTTGTATATGTGGATGAAACGAAAATAAAAGCGAGAAACAAGAAATATTTGCTATGGGCGTAGGTTTCATCAAGAGGGAAACCTGTGTTTATATGGTTGAGTGCAAAAAGGGATTCAAAAACAGCCAAGCTTGTTTTGTATAACAGTAAGGGATATGTGTATGTAACAGATAAGGGACCGTGGTATGTGAAAGCTGTGAAGGAGCTAAGAGTTGGATGGATACATGAAACTTTTGGAGGTAGGAATGTAGTAGAAAGGTTTTTTAGACACATAAAGCATAGGATGAAAAGCTTTTACAAACGTTTCCCTCACAATGCTAAATATGAAACTGTCTGGTCTTGGCTTGCTTCCTTCATTTTCATTAAATACTTTCCTCCAATGTCTAAACTTGGCGTTCTCATTATCTTTTCTAAATTCTCCATAATTTATTAATTTTAATTACCGCTTCGCGGTCTAAAATTTAAAAACATGAGAACAGTTTCCGTAATAGGCTCTTCACAAGCCTCAGAAGAAGAGTACGAAGTCGCCTACTTTGTAGGTAAAGAGCTTGCAAAGAGAAAACTCGTCGTAGTTTGCGGTGGAAGAACGGGGGTAATGGAGGCGGTGTGTAAGGGAGCAAAGGAGGCGGGTGGATTCACCGTCGGCATAATGCCTTCCTACGACGGACACGAAGCGAACCCTTACGTTGACCTCAAGATAAACACCGGGATGAGCTGGAATAGGAATCCCATAGTGGTCGCAAGTGGGGAGATGGTGATAGCGATAGGTGGAAATTACGGAACGCTGTCCGAGATAGCCTACGCTTTGATACTTGAAAAGTATGTGGTCGGTTACAAAACCCACCAGGTTGCCGGTGTTGAGCACGTTGATAGTCCGGAGGAGATAATTGAGA
>WFPV01000010.1 GCA_015487405.1 Aquifex sp.
ATATGTCTACAATGGGAGTATCGGGGGCGATAGAAAGAATTACCCCCTTCATAGCCCCCACAAAGCCGTCCTGCGTTCCGAAGTCCGTGAGGAGAGCTACGACCATCAGTTGAGCATTCCGAGTATCTGGTGCCTGAGCATGTGAGCAGGCTTATAGTCAGGTCTAATTTTAATAGCCTCCTCTATTTCTCTAAGAGCATCGTAGAGTTTTCCTTTAAGCATGTAAACCTTTGCAAGATTTATGTAAGGGTAGTGCCTCGGTTCGTAGCGTTTTGCCCTTTTCGCCTTTTCTAACCACTCTATAGCCTCGTCAAGTTGTCCGAGTTCTATGAGATAAGAACCGATATCGTTGTAGGGATTTCCGAAATCCGGGTCTATCTCTATAGCCTTTTTACAAGCCTCTATAGCTCCTTCGTAGTTCCCCCTCATGCTGTAAGCCCAGCCCAGGAAGGTCCAAGCCTCGGCTGTGGGATATATATCTATAGACTTTCTGTAGAGTTCTATAGCCTTATCAAGGTCTCCAAGCATGTGGTATTTATAGGCTTCCTCAAAGAGTTTCATAGCTTCTTCCCTCAGTCCTTCCATGGCAAAAACCTCTTATACTCTTAATATAGGATTGTTTAAAAAACTTAACAAAATCTTGCTCAGGTTAAAGGAGGGATAAGAAAGCTTACAAAATCAAGTGTCTAAAAAGTCTTTATAATAAATCTTAAGTAGCTGCGACTAAAATCAGACTTGACAACACGGAAGAATGTTAATATAATCTTCCGTAGAAAATATCACGGAGGAGGTGGAACGAATGAAGCTAAGACCCTTATACGATAAGGTGGTAGTGGAAAGATTGGAGGAGAAGGAAGAAAGAACTCCTTCCGGAATTATCATTCCCGATACAGCTAAGGAAAAACCTCAGCTTGGAAAAGTTATAGCTGTTGGACCCGGGAAGCTTTTAGACAACGGTGAAGTTAAGCCCTTATCTGTTAAGGAGGGTGATGTAGTTCTCTTTAACAAGTATGCTGGTAATGAAATTGAAATGGAAGGAAAGGTTTACCTTGTAATGTCTGAAGATGAAATCTTAGCTGTTGTTGAAGATTATCAAGCTTAATTAAAAGGAGGTGAGGTGAGATGGCAGCAAAGGCAATTATCTATGACGAAGAGGCAAGGGCAAAACTAAAGGCTGGTGTTGATAAACTTGCTAACGCTGTTAAGGTAACTCTCGGACCCAAGGGAAGGGAAGTTATCTTAGGAAAGAACTGGGGAACTCCAGTAGTTACCAAGGACGGTGTTACCGTTGCTAAGGAAATAGAGCTCAAGGATAAGTTTGAAAATATCGGAGCTCAGCTCGTTAAAGAAGTAGCGTCCAAGACCGCTGACGTAGCAGGAGACGGAACTACCACCGCAACGGTTCTTGCACAGGCGATATTCCACGAAGGACTCAGAGTCGCAGCAAGCGGTGCGAACGTAATGGAAGTTAAGAGGGGAATTGAAAAGGCTGTAAAGACCGTGGTTAATGAGCTCAAGAAGATATCCAAGGAAGTTAAGGAAAGAAAGGAAATAGAGCAAGTAGCTACCATATCCGCTAACAACGACCCCGAGATAGGAAAGATAATCGCTGACGCTATGGAAGAAGTCGGAAAGGACGGAGTTATAACCGTTGAAGAAAGCAAGTCCGCAGAAACCACCCTTGAAGTCGTTAAGGGAATGCAGTTTGACAGAGGATACCTATCTCCATACTTCGTAACCGACCCCGAGAAGATGGAATGTGTTCTTGAAAACCCCTACATCCTCATCTACGAAAAGAAGATATCCAACGTAAAGGACTTACTCCCCTTACTTGAGCAAGTAGTTAGAACCGGAAGACCCCTCCTCGTAATAGCTGAAGACGTTGAAGGAGAAGCACTCGCTACACTCGTAGTAAACCACATCAAGGGAGTTCTCAAGGCTTGTGCGGTTAAGGCACCTGGATTCGGACAAAGAAGAAAGGACTACCTCGGAGACATAGCTGTTCTCACCGGAGGACAGGCAATAACCGAAGACCTCGGGATCAAGCTTGAAAGCGTAACCCTCGACATGCTCGGAGAAGCTGAAAAGGTAGTAGTTGACAAAGAGCACACCACGATTATCGGCGGAAAGGGAGACCCCGAACAAATAAAGGCAAGAATAGAGCAAATCAAGAGACAAATCCAAGAAACCACTTCCGACTACGACAGAGAAAAGCTCCAAGAAAGACTCGCTAAGCTCAGCGGTGGAGTTGCAATAATCAGAGTGGGAGCTGCTACCGAAGCAGAGCTCAAGGAAAAGAAATACAGAGTTGAAGACGCAGTCCACGCAACCAAGGCTGCGGTAGAGGAAGGAATCGTTCCCGGTGGTGGAGTAGCGTTAGTAAGAGCTTCCCAAGCTCTTGAAAACCTCAAGGGTGACAATCAAGACCAACAGCTCGGTATAGAAATAATCAAGAAGGCTGTAAGAGTTCCCCTAAAGCAAATCGCTTACAACGCAGGATACGACGGTTCCGTAGTTCTTGAAAAGGTCATAGAGCTCGGAAAGGAAAAGGGAATAACCTGGGGATTCAACGCCGCAACTGGTGAATACGTTGACATGTTTGAAGCTGGAATACTTGACCCCACCAAGGTTGTAAGAACCGCAATAGAAAACGCTGCATCCGTAGCGGGAACCATGCTCACCGCAGAAGCTCTAATCGCAGACCTCCCCGAAGAGAAGAAGAAGGACATAACTCCTACCGATATGCCCGAACTTGACTAATAAACCCTCCACCCGCCCCACAGGGGCGGGTCCCTTAAATCAACTCTTTATATGAAATTTCAGATACTCTTTTATAAAATCCTCAGCTTTTTTTATATCCCTACGAGTCAAGTTTAACCTTTCAGGATTTTTCACCTTTAAGAGTTTTCTTAAAAACTCCACTATGTATCCCTCCAGTTCATAGTTTCCGTTATTGGTTATCTCTCCTGTTGAGAGGTCTATCTTTACCTTTTTAACTTTGGGGCTTTGCTGGGCTAAGAATTTTGGGAGTATTCCGTATGCCTTAAGAAATTCCAACTTGAACTTAAGGAGCATTACGTCGGTATTTTTTGGCTTTTTAGGGAGATAATTAAGCAATAGTTTAAATAAGTTTTCGTCGTAATAGTTCAAAAACTGCAGCGCAAACAGGGATAAACTGCTCATGTATATGTATCTCTTGTAATTTAAAGCTAAGAGTGAAAGCCTTTCTACTCTTATCACGTCGTTTGGAACGATTATGTTTCCTGCTTGGGAGTAGTCTATCTCAACGTAGTTAAAGAGCTCAAAAATTCCGAAGAGTTTGTTCGTGTTCAGATATCCCTCCTTCAGGAAGAGTGTGACTTTCCCTGCGGTCCCGTAGAGTGTTGCGATGAGGTCTACGTCACCTCCCCTCAACCTTCTCAAAACTATAAACTCGCCTTTCATAAGACTGTTAAAATTTTAAGGAAACTTTGTAAGGGAGCGAGGCTATGAAGATACAGACCTTAGTAGTTTCGGATAGAGAGTTTAATGACGAAAATGTAAGGGAGTTTTTAAAGGAGAGCTATCCCGAAAAATACGCCCTCATAGAGAACTGGAGCGAGCTTGAGGGAAAGCTGAGCGCTGAGCCTCTCGGAGAGGGGAAATACATAGTTGTTTACGAAATTCCCGATGAGGAGTTTCAAAAGGATGCGGAGATTTTTGGTGGGAAAGAACAGGCTATGGGAGCGTTTCTCACGACCGCGCTGGAGCACGGCTGGGAAGAGGTCCCAACGAGGTATGTCGTTTACCATGCGGATTTCATAGAAGGTGGGAATAAACTAATAGCTGGGATAAAAACCGAGGAGGGAACAGCTACCTACGACCAGCTAAAGCTGGAAGAAATGATAAAGAGGATAGCGCAGTATCCGAGAGTTATTGCCTATTCTTCCGACGTTTTAACATACATACAAGACATATATCCCGACGTTCAGACCAAGGCGTATGTCATCGCGAGGGAGATAGCAAAGCAGGTGGGACAAGCCCCAGAACTGGAGGAGCTCGGTAAGGTTTACAGAGTGGACACCTCCACCTTGGAGGGAAAGTTAGAGCTTATAGATAAACTCGTTCAGGGAAGTATTAAGTTACCTACCGGTGAGGAAGTAAAGATTAAGCCCTACTGGTATCCCTTGGAAGCATGAGCAGTCTACTCGTTTTTGTCGGAATTATCTCAGGGCTTCTATTCGGGAAGGAGTTAATAAAGCCCGACGTCATAAGTGATTACCATAAATTCCAGCTTCTCGCTAAGGAGCAAAAGGATTACAAAAGGATATACGGTCGTATAAAGGTAAAGAGGGGGTGTGAAATCCAGCGCGGATACGCATCCTGGTACGGACCAAAGTTTCACGGGAGAAAGACGGCAAACGGGGAAAAGTACAACATGTTTATGCTCACAGCCGCATCAAAGGATTTACCGCTCGGAAGCTACGTATTGGTTATATCACCGGACACAGGGAGGAAGGTAGTCGTCCGTATAAACGACAGGGGGCCTTACGTAAAGGGGAGAATAATAGACCTTTCCTACGCCGCGGCGAAAAAACTCGGTCTCGTAAGGAGAGGTGTGGGAGAAGTTATAGTTGTCCCCTTGGAGTGTTTGTCTTACGAAACGCAGAGAAAGCTCTACGACCAGTTCATAGCGGATATAATAAGAACCTTTTAAAATTCTCAGTATGGAAAAGCCCTGGAGCGGAAGATTTAAGGAAGAAACGGATAAGTTCGTAGAGGAGTTCACGGAAAGTGTAAGCTTTGATAAAAGGCTCGCCTTAGAAGACATAGAGGGGGACATAGCTCATGTAAAGACTCTCCAGAAAGCAGGTGTTTTAACCCAGGAAGAAGCCGAAAAGCTCATAAAAGAGCTTGAAAATTTAAGGAAAGAGATAATTTCAGGAAAATTTGAGTGGAAAAAGGAGCTTGAAGATGTTCATATGAACATAGAGGCGGAGCTGATAAACAGGCTCGGGGACCTCGGGAGGAAACTCCACACCGCACGCTCAAGAAACGACCAGGTGGCTACCGACGAAAAGCTCTTCCTTAAAAGGAAGCTAAGGGAAATTCAATCGCTTCTAAAAAGGCTAAGAGTAACTCTTGTAAACCTTGCTGAGAAAACAGTTGAGTTCGTGATGCCCGCCTACACGCACCTCCAGAGGGCACAGCCCGTAAGAGTAGCGCACTACTTCTTAGCTTACAGGGAGATATTCTTAAAGGACGCGGAGCGTATTTCGGACCTATACAGAAGAGTGGATGAACTTCCCCTCGGAAGTGGAGCGGTCGCGGGAGTAGATTTTCCCTTAGACAGATTCTTTACCGCGAGGGAGCTAAACTTTAACAGGCTCACGAGAAACTCCATCTATGCAACCGCGGAAAGAGACTTCATAGCGGAGACGCTGTTCGTTTTAGCTTTGATAGGAGAGCACCTTTCCAGGCTTGCAGAGGACCTCATCATCTGGAACACCGAAGAGTTCGGATTTGTAGACCTCCCCGACAAACTCTGCACCGGAAGCTCAATAATGCCCCAGAAGAAAAATCCCGACGTGTTGGAGCTAATTCGCGGAAAAACGGGAAGACTCTACGGAAACTTGGTAAGCTTACTAACGACTCTTAAAGCCCTGCCTATGGCTTACAACAGGGACCTCCAGGAGGATAAAGAGCCCTTGTTTGATAGCTTAGATACTATTGCGGGCAGCTTAGAGGGAATGATTAAGGTTTTAGAAGGGTTGAGCATCCGCGAACACAGGTTGAAGGAAGCCTCGGGAAACTTCCTGCTCATCACGGACCTTGCGAACTATCTCGTGGAAAAGGGAGTTCCATTCAGAACCGCCCACCACATAGCGGGAAGCATAGTCGCCTACCTAATAGAGAAGGGAAAGCCTTTAGAGGAAATAACCTTAGAGGAGTTAAAGCAGTTTTCTGAACACTTTGAGGAGGACATTTTTGAAATCCTAAAGCCCGAAGTGTCCGCGGACAGAAAGAAGGTTTACGGTGGAACATCGAAGGAAGAGGTGTTAAGGCAGATAGAGGTGGCAAAAGCCGAGGAAGGTTTATAAGTCTTCTTTATAAGGCTTTTTATTAAGCTTTCAGTTTTTTCTTTGGTAAACTTTTAGAAGGCGGGGGCAGAGTGGATGCATAGCTTTTGGATAGACCTTCTTGTTGCGATTATCAAGATTCTCGTAATTTTGGGAATAGCCCTCGGAATAGGGGCTTTCCTGACCTGGGTTGAGAGAAAGGTAGCGGCTCACATTCAGAGGAGACCCGGACCTATGGTAGTCGGATGGCATGGGCTTCTGCAACCTCTAGCGGACGGTATTAAGCTACTAACTAAGGAAGACCTTTTCCCGAGATACGGGGATAAATTCCTCTACCACCTTGCGATTATTCTCGCCTTAGTGCCTGCAACACTCGTATTTTCGGTTATCCCCTTTGGACCTGAGTTTGAGGTGTTTGGCTACAAGGTAAAACCTATCTTGTCGGACGTTAACGTAGGGATCCTGCTTGCCTTTGCCCTTGGTTCCATGGCTGTTTACGCCGTCGCTCTCGCAGGATGGGCTTCCAATTCTAAGTATCCCCTCATAGCCTCTATGAGAAAAGCGGGTGTTATTGTATCCTACGAAGTAGTTATCATCTTTGCAGTTATGGGTCCTATCATCCTTGCAGGGACTTTGTCTACCTACGAGATAGTTCAGAAACAGATAGAACAGGGGCTCTGGTATATATGGGTTCAACCGATAGCCTTTGTAGTTTACATGTTCGCAGCCCTTGCGGAGATGGGAAGGGTTCCCTTTGACGTTCAAGAGGCAGAAGCGGAACTGGTTACGGGTTTCACCGTTGAATACGGAGGAATGAAGTTTGGACTCTTCCCACTCGTTGAGTGGTATATTGAAGGGCTTACGTTATCAGCCATAGCGGTGGTTCTCTTCTTCGGAGGATGGTCTCCCATAAATATACCTTTCGTTGGATTCGTTGACCCCCTATTCTTCTTGGGAGGGCTTTCTCCCTTCGTATGGTTCATATTGAAAACGATACTACTCTTCCTCTTTATCCTCTGGCTACACTGGACCTTACCCAGATACAGAATAGACCAAATCACGCAGACTGCGTGGAAGATAATGCTACCTTTAACATTAATAAATCTTGTTCTTACGGCTGTCCTTGCTCCAATTATATGGAGGTGAAGCCATGATTAAGAAAGTGGCGGCAAAACCTCTCTCTTGGATAGAGAGAATATTTTTCATAGATTTCATAAGAGGTCTCAGAATTACTCTAAAGAATGCCTTTAGAAAAACTATAACTACTCACTACCCTTACGAAAAGCTCACTCCTCCGAAACGTTTTAGGGGATACTTTGCCCATAAGGTTGTTGACGGAACGGAACCTCAGCCGGCGTTCCAAGAATGGGTGAACAGGTATAACATTCAAGTGGAATACGGAAAGAGTAGATGCGTAGTATGTCTCAGGTGTAAAAGAGCGTGCCCTGTTCCCCAGCTCTTTGAAATAGAGGGTAAGAAACTCCCCAACGGAAAGAGGGTTGTGAGCGTTTTCAATATGAACATGCTCCTTTGCACCTACTGCGGTTTCTGTGTTGACGCTTGTCCGGTTGATTGTCTATACCAAACGGATATCCACGAAACGGCCGGCTACTCCCGTAAGGATGCAATTCTAACCCTTGAAATTCTTGAACAAATAGGTAGGGACTGGCAACTCAGGAGAGAAAGGGAGCCCGATAGAATCTGGATAGACGACGAACAAAGGCAAAGGCTCTGGGCTGAAAATGATGTAAAATTGCCTAAAGTCCAAGAGGGAGTTTGATGGGGAAGGTTCTGATATTTGGATTTTTCTCGTTCTTAGCCATAGCTTCGGGACTTGGTATAATTCTGCTTAGAAATCCAATTTACGTTGTCGTTGCCTTGCTTTCTTCACTTATAGCGGTAGCGGGAATATTCTTTGTAGCGGGTGCGGAGCTCGTCGGCGCCCTTCAACTCCTCATATACGCGGTAGCCATAGCAGTATTCTACATCATAGCTATAAGTGCTGTCCCTTGGGAAAAGGCGAAGAAAAGTGAAAGTCACTACAGGTTTGAGGGACTCGTCTCACTTCCCATTGTTCTTTTTCTTTACGCCGAGATGATTCTTGTGTTTATGCTTGGTGTGAAGGCTTCTCCCGAAGGTAAGTTTAGAGCTTTTATAGAAAAGCTCGGAAATACGGAAGTTATAGGTGCTATCCTCTTTAGTAAGTATTTCTTAGCTTTTGAAATGGTTTCCTTGGTTTTGTTAATCGGTATGATAGGTGCAGTTCTAATAGGAAGAAAGGAGAGTCAGACCTATGAAGACGATTCCACTTGAAGCTTTCTTAGTGGTGAGTATGATACTTTTTGGACTCGGTGTGATAGGTATAGCCGCAAGAAGAAATCTTGTAACTATCCTTATGAGTCTGGAGCTTGCCTTGAATGCGGTAAATATAGCCCTCGTCGGGGCTGATTATTATCTGGGTTCTGTGCACGGGCAGATATTCGCCCTCTTTATAATAGCTCTTGCTGCTACGGAAGCGGCGGTGGGGCTGGGAATAATAATAGCTATATTCAGGCTAAAACGTGTTGAAAGCTCGGACGAAATAAGAGAGCTGAGGGGCTAACCATGGAAGGGTTGATAGTTCTACTCACACCCCTAATTACCTTTTTAATAATCTTAGTTTTCGGGAGAAAAATAGGAGACTTCGCAAGCGGAGTTCTGACCTCAGTCTCTGGAGCTCTCACCTTCCTCTTCTCCTTAGCAATAACCTTCAAAGCTATCCACGAACCTATCCACATCAAACTCTACAACTTCCTCCCAATCTCGGACTACACTCTCACCTTAGGTCTCTACTTTGACTCCCTCTCTTCAGTTATGGCTTCCGTCGTCACCTTCGTCGCCACCCTCATCTTCATCTACTCCATCGGATACATGAAAGACGAGTTCGGTCACTGGACCTTTAAGTTCTACGCATACCTAAACCTCTTCCTCTTTGCTATGCTCCTCATTGTCCTTTCGGATAACCTCCTCGGAATCTTCTTCGGTTGGGAAGGTGTCGGGCTTGCTTCATACCTCCTCATCGGCTACTACCACAACCAGAAAAAAGCCACTAAAGCCTCCTTCGAAGCTTTTGTCATGAACAGAATAGGTGACTGGCTCTTTATCTTCGGTATCATCTACTCCTTCTACCTATTTGGCTCACTTGAAATCCTTGACATATTCCCAAAGGTTGAAGAAGTCAACAAATACGCCCTTTCAGTAGCAACAATGCTCCTCTTTGGAGGAGCAGTAGGAAAGTCTGGACAGTTTCCGCTCCATACCTGGCTACCGAACGCGATGGCAGGTCCTACGCCTGTGTCAGCGCTTCTGCACGCAGCGACTATGGTAGCCGCAGGAGTTTACATGGTAGCAAGACTCTATCCCATGTTTGAAGCAACACCACAGACCTTAAAGCTGATAGTTCTTATTGGAGCGATAACGATGACGATGGCAGCCTTAGCGGGAGCGGTTCATGAGGACATCAAGAAGATAATAGCCTTTTCAACGATGTCCCAGCTTGGATACATGTTTGTGGCTTTAGGAGTTGGAGACAAAGGCGGGGCGATGTTTCACCTCACCACACACGCCTTCTTTAAAGCCCTGCTCTTCTTAGCGGCAGGAGCGGTAATAACGGCATTTCACCATCACCTATACAACATCTTCCAGATGGGGGGCTTGAAGAAGTATATGCCTGTGACTTACGTAGCGTTTATGATAGGGGCGTTGAGCTTGGCAGGAATAATTCCCTTTGCAGGCTTTTGGAGCAAGGACAGGATAAT
>WFPV01000011.1 GCA_015487405.1 Aquifex sp.
GAGACTGTATATTGAGAGAAGTGGCAAACATAATGAAACAGAGCTTTAGAAAGAGTGATTACCTTTTTAGATACGGCGGTGAGGAGTTCCTAGTAATAATGCCCTCTACATCGTTAGAGGAGGCACTCAAAGCCCTTGAAAGGTTTAGAAAGAATGTTGAAAGCTATAAGTTTTCCTTAGACCATCAAGAGTGTCCGAAAGTTACGGTAAGCATAGGTGTGTGCGGTGATTCCGGACAACACAAGGATATTAAGAGTTACATAGATTGTGCAGACAGAAAACTATACGCAGCAAAGAAGAGTGGTAAGAACAGGATAATCTGGCAGCTTCCCGAAAACATCGGCGACGGAAATCTCTATAGCATAGACCTCTTTAAATATCATAAAACCTCGCAGATGAAATCTATAATTTAAAACTTAGTATGAGCTTGAGCGCACACGAGATTAGGGAGCTTTTCTTGAGCTTCTTTGAGAAGAAAGGGCACACCAGAGTGAAGTCTGCCCCTTTAGTTCCTGAGAACGACCCCACACTCCTCTTCGTAAACGCGGGAATGGTTCCCTTCAAGAACGTCTTTTTGGGACTGGAAAAGAGACCCTACAAGAGGGCAACCTCCTGTCAGAAGTGTTTGAGAGTCTCCGGAAAGCACAACGACCTTGAGCAGGTTGGATACACCTCCAGGCACCACACCTTCTTTGAGATGCTCGGAAACTTCTCCTTCGGAGACTACTTTAAAAAGGAAGCCATAGAGTTTGCCTGGGAGTTTGTTACCGAGGTTTTAAAGCTCCCCAAGGATAAACTTTACGTTTCGGTTTACAAAGACGACGAGGAAGCTTACAGGATTTGGAACGAACATATAGGCGTTCCCTCGGAGAGAATCTGGAAGCTCGGTGAGGAGGACAACTTCTGGCAGATGGGAGATGTGGGACCCTGCGGACCTTCTTCCGAGATTTACGTTGACAGGGGAGAGGAATACGAGGGGGACGAGAGGTATTTAGAGATATGGAATCTCGTCTTCATGCAGTATAACAGGGATGAAAACGGCGTTCTCACTCCCCTTCCCCATCCCAACATAGACACCGGGATGGGGCTCGAAAGAATAGCCTCCGTCCTCCAGGGAAAAAACTCAAACTTTGAGATAGACATTATCTATCCCCTCATTCAGTTCGGAGAGGATATCTCAGGTAAAAAATACGGACAGAAGTTTGAAACCGACGTGGCTCTCAGGGTTATAGCGGACCACTTGAGAGCTATAACCTTCGCAATTTCAGACGGAGTAATTCCCTCCAACGAAGGAAGGGGCTACGTAATAAGGAGAATCTTGAGAAGAGCAATGCGTTTTGGCTACAAACTCGGAATTGAAGAACCCTTCCTTTACAAAGGAATAGATCTCGTTGTAGACATAATGAAGCAACCCTATCCGGAACTGGAGCTCTCAAGGGAGTTCGTGAAGGGAATAGTAAAGGGAGAAGAAGAAAGATTTATAAGAACCCTGAAAGCGGGAATGGAATACATACAGGAAGTCGTAGAAAAGGCTCTCCAGGAGGGAAGAGACACCCTCACAGGAAAGGAAGTGTTCACGGCTTACGACACCTACGGATTTCCCGTTGACCTCATAGAGGAAATAGCCAAGGAAAAAGGGCTAAAGATAGACCTACAGGGATTCCAGTGTGAGCTTGAGGAGCAAAGGGAAAGGGCTCGTAAGCACTTCAAGATAGAAACCAAGAAGATAAAGCCCGTTTACGCACACCTTAAAGAGCTCGGGAAGACCTCTACCTTCGTAGGATACGAACACTTGGAGTATGAGAGCGAAGTTATAGGAATTATCAAGGGAGAGGAGCTCGTTTCCGAGCTGAAGGAAGGAGAGGAAGGAGAGTTAGTTCTAAAAGAAACCCCCTTCTATCCCGAGGGAGGTGGACAGATAGGGGACAGCGGAATAATAGAGAGCGACAAGGCTCTCTTTAAAGTTGAAGACACTCAAAAACCCACCGAAGGTATCATCGTTCACAAAGGAAAACTCCTTAAGGGAACTCTGAAGGTCGGTAATATAGTTCACGCACGCGTAGACAAGGAAAGAAGACAGGACATTATGAGAAATCACACAGCCACACACTTGCTTCACGCCGCTCTCAGAAACCTGCTCGGGGAGCACGTCAGACAGGCGGGCTCACTCGTTGCGGACAGGTATTTAAGGTTTGACTTTACACACTTTTCTTCCCTGACCGAAGATGAGCTAAGAAGGATTGAGGAACTTGTGAACGAGAAGATAAGGGAAAACCTCCCCGTGAATGTTGCTGAGATGGCTTATCAGGAGGCTCTCCAGACGGGAGCCATAGCCATATTTGAAGAGAAATACGGAGAAAGAGTAAGAGTTATCTCCTGCGGAGATTTTTCAAAAGAGCTCTGCGGAGGAACCCACGTTTCAGCTACCGGAGACATAGGCTACTTCAAGATTATTTCCGAGAGCTCTGTAGGGGCTGGAGTGAGAAGAATAGTAGCTCAAACCGGAAGGTGGGCGGTAAAAACCGCCTTTGAAGAGCACTCCACCCTTAAGAAACTCTCAAGCTCCCTCGGAGTCAAGGAAGAGGAACTACTCAAGAAGACCGAAGAGCTCAAAGAGGAGCTAAAGGAGAAGGAAAAGGAAATCCAGAAACTCAGGCAGGAAATACTTAAGCTAAAGCTCAAGGAAGTAGTAAAAACTGAACAGATTGGAGAGCTTACCCTTCACCACGGAATCTTTGAAGAGGTTGAGCCCGAAGAGCTCAGGAACATCTCCGACATCCTCAGGCAGAAGACAGGTAAAGATGTGGTCTTTATAGCTTCAAAGAGAGGAAACAAGGTGAACTTCGTTCTTGCGGTATCAAAGCCTTTAGCGGGAAGCGTTAAGGCTAACGAGCTAATAAGGGAAGTGGGTAAAGTCCTGAAAGGCGGGGGAGGAGGAAGACCGGATCTGGCCCAGGGAGGCGGAAACGCCCCTGACAAATTTGATGAAGCGGTTAAATTACTTAAAGAAATCTTATCCGGAGTGAGTGTCCGATGATTCGTGAGACTCGCACTTATCAGGGCTTGAAGGATGTGAGTATTAGAATACTGAGTGAGTACCCTATTTTGCTCGCAGGCGGGAATATTTACTGCGAGCTTGGGATACCGATTCGTTATCTGAGGGTGGACGATAGAGAAGTAAAGTTAGAAATATCCTTAGAGAAACTTAGAAACCTCGCGCAGTGGTGCGAAGACATAACTCCCCTTATAGAAAAGGTCATAGAGGAGGTGGAATTCAATCTTCCTGAAGGAATATTCTCCATAGCAAGAATTTACGCTGACGGATTAAAACTGAGAGAACTCTCTTACTTGGAGGAGCCCACACCCTTGGGGAGGGGTATCATAATAGACGAAACCAGGGAGCTTGATACGAAAATACCGCCTTATGCCAAAGAAAACAGGGAGAAGATTGTAGAGACTCTGAGAGAAATCGTGTATTTAGAAGTCCTTTACACGCACTCCCCGAAGGAATAAAAATTTTGTCTGCCCTATAACTACAAAGATTAAGGAATATCCCTTTGAGTTCTTAATTCCTAAAAAATGTAAAACAAAAGGTGTAATACTTGCAGACCAAGTAAGAAGCTTAGACTGATTCGTTAGAAAAGCAGAATTTATAGAGAAATGTCCATAGGAAACTTTAGAGGAAATATTGAAGAAAATAAAAGTTCTCATCCTAACTTAGGATTTCACCATTCTGTAATAAAGCACTCCCCCGAGCAGCGGAAAGATAATCATGCTTAGGGCGGACAATTTATAGTTACCTTCGGTGAGGAAAAGCATCAAGGACCAGAAGGAAAGCCCGACCGTGGAGGCTACGCGTTCCGTGAGCGAAAGAAAGGACATTCTCAAGGAAACGGTTTCCTGGGGAAACTCGTTCGTTATGTAAACGCGGGATGTAGTCCAAAGGTGGGAGAGGGAAAAGCCTGCAAGCAGTCCCACGGGATAAATGAGATTGTCCGAGGACAGGAATAAAAACAATAAAAATAAGCTCCATAGCAAAAATCCGACGGGAAATACCTTCTTCACGCCGAAGGCGTCCGTAATTTTTCCCCAAAAGATTCCTCCCAGTATTCCACCGATGGCAGAGAGACCTATGACTCTGTAGATCGTTTCCCTATCAAAGTGGAAGACTTCTCTCAGATAAACTCCCATCATAGTTATTAAGGTATTTGCAACCTCTGTAAGGCAAAGCAGGGAAACGATGAACAATAAAAATCGCTTGTCCTTTAGGATTTCCTTAAAGGAAAGCTCCGCTTTCAGAGTAGGATTTTCAAGGAGTTTGAAGGAAGGCAGGGAAAGGAGAAAGAAAAGTATTCCGACGATGGCGTATACTTCGGGCTCTTTTAGGTTTTTTGCAAGAAATAAAAGGGCGAAAGCTGAGCCTACGTATCCGAAAGCCACTCCGAGCCCAGAGGCAAGTCCCCTTTCCTGAAAGTCCAAGAGCAGGGAGTTGTAAAAGACGAGTGCCTGCTGGTGAAAGAGAATCATAAGGAGGAATCCTATCAACGCTAATAAGGGGAGTGAAAAGCTGAGGTATATAGACAGGCAGGCTACCGCCGTAAGAGTGGCGAATAAGACAAAAAGGTGCTTTCTGAGGGCTCTTTGGTCAGCGAGCTTTCCCAAAAAGAGGGCTACACCGAATGAAAGGAGAAGTGTTAAAGCGTAGGAAAGGCTGTAAACCTTTACATCTATCTCTTTTGTAATGTAGAGGGGAAAGAAGGTAGAGATGACGAGGGCACCGAGGATTGTCTCCCCGGTGTCAAAGAGGGAAAAGGAGAGAAGTTTTATCTTCTTCCTAATATCTCAACCTCGCAGGCATCGCTGTCTCCGTAGGGGTCCCTGTGGCACTGCTCTAAGGGGATGACCTTCCAGAACTTCTTAAGGTATTCTTCCCAGTTATCGAGAATCTTCTTAGCCTTGGGGCTGTTGGTGTAGTTGTAATGCTTTTCTATAAGCTCTCTGAGCTCGTTAATCTCGTCTTCCCCTACTAGTCTTCTCGCGTAAACGTAGGAGTAGTTAAGCTTTTGCTCTAAGGTGTTGTCTTCGTCAAGGATGTAAGCGTATCCTCCCGTCATTCCAGCTCCGAGGTTAAAACCTACCTTTCCGAGAACTACGACTCTTCCTCCGGTCATATATTCACAGCAGTGGAGTCCGGCTCCTTCTATTACCGCGGTGGCTCCGCTGTTTCTTACCGCAAACCTTTCTCCTGCAACTCCCGCAGCGTATAGCTCACCACCAGTGGCTCCGTATAGACAGGTGTTACCCATAATGACGTTCTTATACGTATCCTTTACGTCCGTAGGAATTATCACTATTCTTCCGCCGTACATTCCCTTTCCTACGTAGTCGTTTGCATCACCTATGAGCGTAAGGCTAACACCTCTGTGATTAAACGCTCCGAAGCTCTGTCCCGCCGTTCCCCTGAAGGTCAGCTTAATTGTGTCTTCGGGAAGTCCCTTATCTCCGTAAAAGAGGGATATGAAGTAGTTAATCTTCGTGGGGATGGTTCTGTGGATGTTCCTAATTTCATACTCCTTCTCTACGGGAATGCCCTCCTCTATGTAGGGGAGGAGGTCCTCTAAAATCTTGTCGTTGAAGTTGGGAGCAGGGTTGTCGTTTTTCTCAACGAGGCATCTCCTGGGCTGGTCTTCCGGATACTTCTCAAGGAGGGCTTCTACCTTTATCCTCTTAGAGCCCGGATACTCGTCGTAACGAACAACCTCAAGGAGGTCGGTTCTTCCTATGATTTCGTCAAGGCTTCTGTATCCCATTTCGGCGAGGATTTCTCTCACTTCCTGAGCAACAGCCCTGAAGTAAGCCATTACGTTTTCTACCTTTCCTTTGAACTTTGCCCTGAACTTGGGGTCCTGGGTTGCGACTCCCGTGGGACACCTGTTGGTGTGGCATATTCTCGCCATTACGCATCCTTCCGCTATCATAGCCGCGGTTCCGAAACCGAACTCCTCCGCTCCGAGGAGTGCCGCGATTATCACGTCCTTACCCGTCCTGAAACCACCGTCCACCCTTACTCTAATCTTCTCCCTAAGTTTGTTCTCCATGAGCGTCCTTTGAGTTTCGGTAAGCCCTATCTCCCAGTAGTTTCCTGCGTTCTTTATGGAGGAGTAGGGGGATGCTCCCGTTCCTCCTTCCGCTCCGCTTATCTGAACTACGTCCGCGTATGCCTTGGCAACTCCCGCGGCTATAGTTCCCACTCCCCTTTCCGCAACGAGCTTAACGCACACTCTCGCAAAGGGGTTAGCCTGCTTCAGGTCGTGGATGAGCTGGGCAAGGTCTTCTATGGAGTAGATGTCGTGGTGGGGAGGTGGAGAGATTAAAGATACACCCGGCTGGGCGTGTCTGAGTTTTGCTATGTATTCGTTCACTTTATGTCCGGGGAGCTGTCCGCCCTCTCCCGGCTTTGCTCCCTGAGCTATCTTTATCTCAAGGTCTTTCGCGGAAGCTAAGTAGGTGGGAGTGACTCCGAACCTTCCGCTCGCAACCTGCTTTATTGCGGAGTTCTTTATAGTCCAATACCTTTCGGGGTCCTCTCCTCCCTCTCCGGAGTTAGATTTCATTCCGAGTCTGTTGCAAGCTTCCGCTATGGTCTCGTGAGCCTCCGGGGAAAGTGCTCCGAGGGACATTCCTCCCGTTACGAAGCGCTTGAGGATACTTTCTACGGGTTCAACCTCTTCTATGGGAATGGGGTTTCCTTTCTTGTAGGTGAGGAGGTGTCTTATAAAGGTGGGATGCTGTGTATTTGCGAGCCTTGAGAACTCCTTATAATCTTCATAGTTCTTTGTCTTTAAGAACTTGTGGAGTGCCCTTACAACCTCGGGAGACCAGGCGTGGAACTCTCCCTGTTTTCTCGCTTTCATGTGTCCGCCTACATCCAGCTTGGGCTCTTCCACCTCGTAGGCGGCGTTGTGTCTTGCGAGGGTGCTCGCCTCTATCTCTTCCAGTCCGTCCGCTTCCAAGGTTACGGGCGTTCCAGTAAAGAACTCTTCTACGAAGTCCTTGTTGAGGCATACACTGTCAAATATCTGGGCACCCTGGTAGGAGTTCAGGGTGGATATTCCCATCTTAGACATAATCTTGAGGAGTCCCTTTTCAAGAGCCTCCTTGTATTTGAATACCGCTTCCTCGTAAGGCAGCTCTATCTCGCCCTTCTTACAAAGGTCGTAAATAACCTCGTAAGCCAAGTAGGGATATACGGCGCTTGCGCCGTATCCGATTAAACAAGCTATCTGGTGGCTGTCTCTGGCTTCTCCCGTTTCTACTATGAAGGAGACCTTGTGAGCCAAGCCCTGCCTTGCGAGGTGCTTGACGCAGGCTGAGAGTGCGAGGAGAGCGGGAATGGCTACCCTATACTTATTGATGTATCTATCAGAAAGGATAATTATCTCCGCTCCCTCACGAACCGCTTCCTCTACTCTCCTCTGGAGTGTCTCTATTCCTATCTGCATATCGTTTATGGGAATTTCCTCGTAGAGAGCGTCCATTATCATTTCCGAGATTCTTCTCTCTCCCGCCATGTCTTGTAGCTCTACGATGTTGTAGCTCCTTTCTTTAGGGTAAGCTATGGGGATGCGGAAAACCTTAAACCTGTCCTGGTTTTCTATTGCCTTTAACTGGTAATCAAGCAGGATGGGGCTGTCTATCTGGAGACGCTTCGCGTGCTCTTCGGTCTCTTTTAGGAAGTTTCTCTTGTAACCGAGATTCATTCTGAGGGACATTACGGCTTTCTCTCTTATAGGGTCTATGGGAGGGTTCGTAACCTGAGCGAATCTCTGCTTGAAGTATCTATAAAGGAGCTGCGGCTTTTCTGAGAGGGGAGGAAGGGGTGTGTCGTCTCCCATAGCCCAGGTCATCTCGTTTCCGTTCTCCGCCATATACTTTATGGGATTCTTAATTTCTTCTTCGGTCCATCCGAAGGCTACGAGCTTCCTTATTCTGTCGGGGTCCTCTTTGGGCTCTTCAAGTTTGTAGCCATTCTCAATCTCGGAAAGTCTGAGTAGGTGCTTTTCTATCCACTCCCTGTAGGGTTTTTGATTTGCAAGCTCCTTCAAGATTTCTTCCGTCTTCTTTATCTTTCCTTCCCCGAGCTCTATTAGGAGAGTGTCTCCGGGACCGAGCCTTCCCTTTTCCGCAATCTTCTTACCTGAGAGGTCTACCATCCCAACTTCAGAGCCTAAGACTACGAGCCCGTCTTCGGTTATCACGTATCTCGCTGGTCTGAGACCGTTCCTGTCAAGGTGTGCTCCTATGGTTTTTCCATCCGTGAAGGCTATCGCAGCGGGTCCGTCCCAGGGCTTCATAAGGAGGGACTGGTACTCAAGGAATATTCTCACATCCTCGGGAAGGTCGGGGACACTCTCCCATGCGGGGGGAATGAGCATGTAAATTGCGTGGGCGGGAGAATATCCCGCAAAGAGGAGAACTTCAAAGACTCTGTCCAGGGAAGCGCTATCGCTCTCTTCGTGGGAAACGAGGGGTTTTATGAGCTCTTCTCTGCCTTCGAATACCTCGTGGGTGAGCTCGTGCTGGAGAGTGAGCATCCAGTTCCTGTTTCCTTGAATCGTGTTTATCTCACCGTTGTGAGCTAAATACCTCAGGGGCTGGGCAAGTCTCCAGTTGGGTAGGGTGTTCGTGGAATACCTCTGGTGGAAAAGAACGAAAGAGGTCTCGTAATCCTCGTCCAAGAGGTCGGGATAAAACCTGTCCAGCTGGGGAGCTACGAGCATTCCCTTGTAGACTATCGTCCTCGTTGAGAGGGAGGGAACGTAAACTTTATCCTCATACTTCTTCTCTATCTGCCTTCTCGCAAAGAAGAGCTTTAGCTCTCTCTTCTCTTCGGAAATGTCGGACATATCTAAAAAGAGCTGTTTTATGGTGGGCATTACCTTGAGGGCAACTTCTCCCACCGCATCGGTGTTTACGGGAACCTCTCTCCATCCGAGGACTTTTATTCCTTCTTTATAGAAGATTTCTTCTATCTTCTCCTCAATGGGCTCGTATAGGAAGAACATGCCCACTGCGAGGGCATTCTCGTCGGTGAGTTTATATCCCAGCTTATCTATTTCCCTTAAAAAGAACTTCTTGGGAATTTCCGTTAAGATTCCCGCTCCGTCTCCAGTTTTCCCGTCCCCCCCTATAGCTCCCCTGTGGGTGAGGTTCTTAACAGCCTCCACACCTTGTCTTAAGAGCTCGTGACTCTTTCTTCCGTAAATGTCCGCTATAAAACCGACTCCACAGCTGTCATACTCTTGCCACATACTTCCACCCCTGAGAAATTGGATTGAGTAATCTATAATTTATAACAAATTCTTCATTCTTCTAAGAAAACTACCACGAACTCAACCTCTCGCGGGGAAAGGATAGGTTTTACCCTTACGTCTTTAAAAAAGGGATTGTTTTGAAAAGAGACCTTAGTTATAGCTCCTATTGGAAATTCGGGAACTCTAAGAGTTAAATCTTTGTAGTAAACCTTTCTCCCCACGGGAACAGGGTCTTCTATGTCTACATAAAGGAGCTTTCCTTCGGGAAATCCGCCTTTATATATATATATTTTGTCTGCAGACTCTATCTTTGCGGATAGGGAGCATCTATCATTAAAGAGAGTTATTACTTTGCTTGTCGTCAAGTAAACCTCACCCACTACTCCCAAAACTGCTCCTCGGGAAACAACAAGACTCCCTTTCGTTATTCCCTTGTCCATTCCTCCGCGAATTATGAAAAATCTGTCGTTACCCGAAGGATCATAAAAAATAATCTTTGAAACTATGTACCTTGCTTCGCTTTGAAAAAAGAAATCGAGATCCTTTTCAAGTCTCCTTATTAGGGTTTTATAGCTTTCCACTTTATGCTTGAGAACAGCGTTTCTCTCCTCCAGCTTCCTAAGCTTTGTTATAAGACGAAGATTATCCTGAAAGTTTTCGATAAGTATAATGGATTTCTCCACCTCTTCCTCTACTTCCCTCTGAACCTTTATCACAGGGGCAAGGATGAAGTAAGATACCTGGGTAAGAAATCTTAGGGGGGGACTGCTTGCAGGAAGAAGCAGGAGAATAAGTCCCGTAATTAGAAAGAGAAGGGTGATAGAATTTCGACTTACGAGACTCATTCCATAGAGATTCTCCTTATGAGTTCAATATTTTCGAGTACTTTTCCCAGCCCCCTTGCTACAGCAGTAAGAGGCTCGTCAGCATAAGTGCACTTTATACCTGTATCCATCTCTATCCTTTTATCTAAATTCCTAAGGAGAGAGCCTCCCCCCGCTAAGACGATTCCACGGTCTGCAATATCTGAGGCAAGCTCCGGAGGAGTTCTTTCCAGCGCAGTTCTAACTGCATTTACTATGGAACTTACCGTGTCTTCTATGGCTTCCGTGACCATATGGTTCGTAATTACTATTGTCCTTGGGAGCCCTGTCATGTCCCTTCCGCGAATCTCCATTTCAATCTCTTCCTCTTCCATCAAGGCACTTCCGAGCTCTATCTTTATTTTCTCCGCAGTTTGCTCCCCTATGAGCAGGTTCATCTTCCTCTTTATATACTGGATTATGGCTTCGTTCATTTCGTCTCCGGCTACTCTCAGGGAGTTGGATATAACTATACCTGCCAAGGATATTACGGCTATGTCGGTAGTTCCTCCCCCGATATCCACAATCATATTCCCTATGGGTTCTTCTACCGGGAGTCCCGCTCCTATTGCCGCCGCCATGGGCTCGGCGATTAGGTAAACCTCCCTCGCCCCTGCACTTTTTGCGGCATCTATCACTGCCCTCTTTTCTACTGGTGTTATTCCAGTGGGAACGCCTATTACGGTTATGGGTTTGGGTCTCAGGATGGAGTGCCCTATCACGCGCTTTATGAAGTAGGTGAGCATCACCTGAGTCACTTCAAAGTCGGTAATCACTCCGTCCCTTAGGGGTCTTATAGCCTGAATGTTTTCGGGGGTTTTCCCCACCATCTCTTTCGCTTCTTTTCCTACCGCGAGAACCCTTCCCGTTTTGGTATCTATCGCAACTATGGAGGGCTCGTATAGGACGATTCCCTTTCCTTCCAAGAAAACCGCAGTATTTGCTGTTCCGAGGTCAATTCCGATATTACTCGAAAAGGACCTTAATATTCTGCCTAGAACCATTCCTTCTTCTCCTTTTAAATCTATATTTATTTTAATGATTAAAATCAATAATACCGATTTAGACGAGGGAGTAGCACCGTTACTTGAGAAATATCCCGAACACAAGGATCTTATTCTAAAAGCGTACGAGTTTGCAAAGAAGAAACACGGAGGGCAGAAGAGGAAAACGGGGGAACCTTACATAGTTCATCCTCTAAATGTGGCAAAAATCTTATCGGAGCTGGGAATGGATGCGGCAACAATAATTGCTGCACTTCTCCATGACGTATTGGAGGATACCGACACAACCTATGAAGAGATAAAGGAACGGTTTGGGGAGAGTGTTGCCTCCATCGTTGAGGGTGTTACGAAAATAGGAAAAATAAAGTATAAATCCGACCAGGTGGAAAACTACAGGAAGTTAATCCTCGCGACTGCGAAGGACCCGCGTGTGATAATCCTGAAGCTTGCAGACAGATTGGACAATATGAGAACACTCTGGGTGTTTAGGGAAGAAAAGAGAAGAAGAATAGCGAGGGAGACCTTAGAGATATTTGTTCCCTTGGCTCACAGACTCGGGGTTTGGAAGTTAAAGACAGAGCTTGAAGACCTCGCCTTTAGGTATTTATTCCCCAGCGAATACGAAAGGGTTAAAAAGTTCGTTCAGCAATCCAGAAAGGACTTAGAAGCTTACCTAAAGAAATACGTCTTACCTAAGGTAAAGAAGGCTCTTGAGAATGCGGGTATAAAGGCGGAGATAACCTACAGGCTAAAACACTACTACAGTATTTGGGAAAAAACAAAGAGGAAGGGCATAAACTTGGAAGACGTTCATGACATCTTGGGTGTGAGAATTATCGTAAACACCGTTCCGGAATGCTATGCAGTTTTGGGGATAATTCACAACCTCTTCAAGCCCGTTCCCGGAAGGTTTAAGGATTATATATCCTTGCCGAAGCCTAACTTATACCAATCCCTGCATACCACGGTTGTAGCGGATAAGGGAAAGCTCGTTGAGTTCCAGATAAGAACTTGGGAAATGCATGAGAGGGCAGAAAAGGGAATCGCTTCCCACTGGGTTTATAAGGAAGGGAAAGCTCCAGAGGATGCGGAAATCTATAGCTGGCTCAGGGAGCTCGTTGAAAATCTTCAGGGAAGCAACAACCCTTCTGAACTCCTTGAAAACTTGAAGAATGAGCTTTTCTCTGAAGAGGTTTTCGTCTTCACTCCAAATGGTGACCTTGTGGTTCTTCCGAGAGGCTCAACGCCTGTGGACTTTGCCTATAAAATTCACACGGACATAGGTAACCACTGTGCGGGTGCGCGGGTGAACGGAAGAATAGTTTCTTTAGATTACAAGCTCCAGAACGGGGACGTGGTGGAAATTATTACTCATCCAAAAAAGACACCCTCGCCCGAGTGGTTAAAGTTCGTAAAGACATCTAAAGCGAGAAATAAAATAAAGCAGTTTCTTAAACACCTTGAAAAGGAAAGATACCTCAATGAAGGTAAAAGAATCTTTGAAAAATTAAGAACCAAGCTCGGGCTCTCTCACGAGGAGCTCCTTGAGAAGATAAGAAGTAAGGTAAGATTTGATAAAGAGGAAGAGTTCTTTTTAGCCCTTGGGAAGCGTAAAGTCTCCGTTAAGAACTTGCTCAAACTCCTCTTTCCTAAAGAAAAGCCCCAAGTCGTTGAGGAAGAAAAGACCGAAGCTAAGCTCGTCGTTCTGGATGAGCTCCAAAATGTGAAATACGAAATAGCCCAGTGCTGTAAACCCGTTCCCGGTGACGAGATTTACGGCGTTATAACCCGTGTCAAGGGGCTTGTCCTCCATGAGGCGGGCTGCCCGAACTTAAAAAACGTTTTGAAAACCAATCCCGAAAAGGTTAAAAAGGTAGATCTGAAAGGTGAAGGTAGATTTAAGACCGATATCAGAGTGGTTGCGAAAGATAGGATAGGTCTTCTATCGGACATAGCCAAGGTTCTCTCCGAGCACAAGGCAAACATTGTGAGTGCGAATACCGTAACGAGTGAAGGAAAAGCCATACTGGACTTCACGGTGGACGTTAGGAATAAGGAGCACCTCAAGAGTATATGCGAAGGCATAAAAAAATTCCCAGAAGTGGAAGCCTGCAGACGTTTATACAGGTGATTTCCTGTAGATCCTTACTTTCCTCTCGTTTTTTCCCATAATCTCAATCTCTATAAACAGGTCGCAGCTCTCTCTATTCTCTTCCCACTCTACCGCTAAGATTCCCTGTCCCACAAACTCCGAGTAATCAAAATCCCTAACTCTGTATAGGTCTATATGAATTAAGTTACCCTTGCGGGTAGGGTATTCATTCACCAAGGTAAACGTTGGACTCCTGACTTGATAACCCTCCTTTATACCGAGGGCTTTGGCAAGTCCCTTAACAAAGGTTGTTTTTCCTGCTCCCAGGTTGCCCTTTAAACAGATAACTTCGTTTCCCTTTAGCTCCTTTGCGATTTCTTCAGCAAGCTTTAGCATCTCTTCCTCGCTCTTTACAAAAACTTCCCGCACGAGTTGCATAGTATAAATGCAAGATATTAAGATAACTAACAAAATAGATGATAGAAAGCAAAAAAAAGCGAGAGTGAAAAGGAGAAAATGAAATGAGTGGAAGAATGCTTTAATCTTTCGCTTAAATGCAAGTAACTTGTAGAGTTAATTGGACATACTTATCTAGTAATTCATCCTAAGGTTCAAACAATCCCTCTTCCTTAGCTCTTTTTATATAATCCTTCGCTTCTTCGTCAGAAAGCTGGTGAAAATCCCTGTAGAACACGCCAACCGCAAAGCTTGAAACGTCCACGGGATAATAACAAATGAATTTATCTACATACTTAGAGAGCCTAATCTCGGCATCCGCAGGGCACACGGGAACGGCGACAATCACCTCCGAAGCACCTTGTTTTTTCGCCCACTGAGCAGCGGCTATAGCGGTGTAGCCCGTTGCCACACCGTCGTCAACGATGATAACTTGCCTTCCTCTTAAATCCGGATACCCTTCGGGTAAGAATTTTCTTTCTCTTTCTTTTAACTCTCGGAGTTCCTTCTCAATAACTTCCCTTACCTCTTCTTCGGATAACATCCTCTTTACACTTTCCTCGTAGTAGACAACGCCGGAAGGATCTAAAGCCCCGAATCCCGCCTCTTCATTCCAGGGAAGCCCAAGTTTCCTAACTACCACTATGGACATAGGAACTTTTAAGGCTTTTGCTATCTGGTAAGCTACGGGAATTCCGCCTCTCGGTATCGCTAAAACTATGGGATTTTTTGAGTAATCAATCACTTGCTTTAAGCTTTCAGCAAGAAGTCTTCCCGCTTCTTCTCTATCGCTGAACATCACCTTAGCTTCTTTATCAAGCTGTCAATATTGTCAAGCTTCCTGTAAGCCTGAAGTAGAACGTAACTCAGCTGTTCGCTCGTAGCTATGGAAAGGTCGTAAAGTATGGAGCTGATGTCTTTTAGAATTGAGTAGAGTGTAGTGTATGCGTCCTTATCCAGCTTCTTTTCGGGATTGGGAATTTCTTTAAAGACCTCCTCCACCACCCTCGCTAAACTCATAAGCTTTTCCGAAAGAGCTCTAATCTCATAATCGTATTTGTAAATGGTTATTACGTCGTCGTATCTTTCTTCAATCTCCTTCATCATGCTCCTTAAGAGCATGTCCTCCAAGAAGTTTAAATCCTTTTCCATTAAGTTTAAAAATATAATCAATTTCCATGGAGCTCGTGGTTAAGAAAACGGATGAGGAGACATTATACAAACTTATACTCGGACTCGTAGTCCCAAGACCCATAGCTTGGGTTTCCACGGTAAGCAAGGAGGGAATCTATAACATAGCTCCCTTCAGCTTCTTTAACGCCGTCAACGACGCTCCGCCCGTTTTGATGATTTCTGTAAGTGATAGAGACGAAGGAACTTTAAAGGATACCGTTAAAAACATTCTGGATACGAAGGAGTTTGTAATAAACATGGTTAGCGAGGAGTTATTTGAGAAGATGAAGAAAACGGGAGAGGAATTTCCTCCTGAGGTTGACGAGTTTAAGGAAGCTGGTTTAACGCCCGAGCCTTCCCGCTTTGTCGTAGCTCCCCGAATCAAGGAGGCTAAGGTTTCCTTTGAGTGTAAACTCTACAAATACGTTCCCGTTTACGATATGCACGTTATATTTGGAGAGGTTTTACTTATCAGAGTGAGCGACGAGATAATAGACGAGAACTTAAACGTTAACTACGAGAAGTATAAACCGATAGGCAGGTTAGGAGGCACTTACTATCTTAAAGTCTACGGAGAATGTAAGATAAAATAACTTTTATGCTTACAAAGGAAGAGAAAAAGGTAGTTGCAGGGATAACTTTCGTAGTAGTCGCAAGGTTTTTAGGGTTATTCCTACTCCTTCCCGTTCTCTCTCCCTACGTCAAGAAGTTGGAAGGTAGCACTCCAATGCTCACGGGTCTCGCCATAGGTATGTATGGACTTACTCAAGCCGTTCTCCAGATACCCTTCGGGTATTTGTCCGATAAGTATTCCCGGAAAGGTGTTATTTCATTTGGACTGCTCGTTTACGCCCTGGGAAGTTTCTTAGGTGGAATAGCTACCAATATCTGGAGTATGCTCTTTGCCCGTTTCCTACAGGGAGCGGGAGCTATATCTTCTGCGGCTATAGCCTTAGCGGCGGATTTGGTAAGAGAAGAAGTTAGAACGGTAGCCTTCGCCCACATCGGAGCCGCCATAGGAATGACCTTTGCCTTCAGTATAGTAGCCGCTCCCTTTCTGGCAGGACACTTTGGTGTTCCTTTTATATTCTTCCTAACGGGAGCACTGAGCCTGCTCGCTTTACTTTACCTATGGTTCTTTATAAAAGAGCCCAAACGTCACGAGAAGGAGATTGAACCCTTCTTAAGACTACTTCCCCAAATTCTTAAGGACAAAAACCAAATCGCCATTGACCTATCCATAGGGATACTTCACATGCTTCTCGTTTCCATGTTCACAGTTATTCCCGTAGTTATGATTGAAGACTTTCATTTCCCTAAACCTGAACACTGGAAGATTTACCTGCCGGTAATCCTTATCTCCTTGGCAATCATGGTTCCCGCAATAATCGCTGCAGAGAAGAAGGGAAAGATGAAACAGGTTTACGTAAGCGGAATAGCCCTTATAGCCCTATCCTATTTAACAGGACTACTCTTTCACAGCCTTTGGGGAGTTTTCCTAACACTCCTTCTATACTTCATAGGTTTCCACCTGCTCGAGCCTATACTCCCTTCACTACTTACCAAGTTTGTTGGTCCCGAAAAGAGAGGGATAGCGGTAGGAGTTTACAACACAGTTCAGTTTTCCGGAGCATTTTTGGGTGGAATCCTGGGAGGAATCTTCTTGAAGCTGGGAATGAAGCCGTTGTTTATTTTTAATTTACTTGTATCTTTAGGATGGCTCTTGGGAATTTACAGCTGGATTAAAGGAGTAGAAATAAAGAGGAGGGAAAAGGTTCAGCCGTAAAGGCTGGTTCTTGTTTCTTTTCTTTCCATAAATCCTTTCCTGAGCTTGTATCCCTCTTCGGGATAGAGTCCGTAAAAGAGATTCTGGACGTGATTTCCTTCAACGAAGAAGCACCACCTTTCTATCGCACTTCCTATGAGTATGGAGAGGTAGATAACCCATAAGAGATACTGATTTACCGTTCCGGTAATCCAGATATAGACAAGCAGGAATAAGGGAATTATGAAGGTAAAGAGGTATGCCAGCGGTATGAAGGTGGGAAGCATCTGCTTTCCTTTTTCGTAGTAAAACTCTGTGGTGCAGAAGTTGTCTGTAGTTGAGCCCTTGTCTATTACTCTGACAGGTCTGTTGTGGGGGAGGTTGAGAGCTTCGTTTAAGGTAGGTCTCTTTATGTAGAACTGTCTTATGTTGAAGGCGAGCCTGAACCCGAATCCGAGCAGGACAAACAGGAAAGTTAAGAATAAGAACGTTCCCGTATAGGGTAGGTTGTAGTAGTAAGAAATTATCGTAAAGGCGGATGAGCCGAGCATTAGATACATAAGGAGGTAATAAATAACCGTTATTCCCGTGTTCCACTCAAGGACAAATTTGTTAGAAGCGTAAATCATCGCTGTGGAAAATCCACTTAGAACTCCGAGAATCCAGGTGAGAATTCCGAAGAAGTGCTCAAAGAAAGGGGAAATATCAAAGTATTTAATTACAAGGTATATGAGTAGAGTGAGTCCGTAAGCTCCGCTAAAGACCGCTTCCCTGGAGAGCCAGGAAGTGTGAAACCTCTTAACAGCCTTCCAGGCTCTTAGCTTATGTCCGAGGTGGAAGGAAGCTCCTATAGCCCCGGCACCGATTAGAATCAGGCTTATTACTCCAGAAAGCAGAACCACTTCCTTAGGGAGTCCCTGTCCTTTGCCAAAGAGTTTTAAGAACTCAATGAAGTAAACGAAGATAAAGAGACCTATGGAAGTTCCCGCAGTTAAGAAGAAAAAGATAAGGGAAATCGGCGGGTGCATATCTCACCTCCTTAGGGTAGTTCTTCTGCGTAAGATTCTTCAGGCTGCTCTTGCTTAGTTTCTTCGGAAGCAAAACCGGGTTTGTGTCTTCTTAACACTTCTAAGAAGAGAGGATTGTCAGGCTTGAGTATATGCTTTTCATACTCTTCAAGGTTTATGGTGGTTTCCTGTCTGGGGAGGTAGTGGTTTGCGGGGTTAGTTCCCATGTCCGGGAAGAGGACGAATCCCTGTCTCTTTTCAATGAGCTTGTAAACTTCGCTGTTGGGGTCCTCTATGTCTCCGAAGAATCTTGCCCTTGCTGGACATGTCAGAACGCATGCGGGTTTTCTGTGCTCTGGAGGTAGTGTCTCGTCGTAAATCCTGTCTATACAAAGGGTGCACTTCTTCATAACCTTGTCCGCTTCGTCAAACTCTCTACATCCGTAAGGGCAGGACCATGCGCAGAGCTTACATCCTATACAGTCGTCGTAATTAACGAGGACTATTCCATCCTGCTCACGCTTGTAGCTTGCTCCTGTAGGGCATACGGGAACACAGGGAGCATCCTGACAGTGGAGACAGGATTTTGGAAGGTGGAATACCTGAGTTTCCGGGAACTCTCCGGTTTCGTAGGTAAATATTCTGTTATACCACACACCTTCCGGTGCCCTTCCGAAGGGGTCAAAGTCGGAGAGGGGACCGAAGGCAGCCTGCGTATTCCACTCCTTACAGTTGGTAGCACAAGCGTGACAACCAACACAGGTGTTTAAATCTATAACTAAAGCATACTGCGGCATCTCACTCACCTCCTTTAAGGCTTATATCTGAGAACATCAACCCATCTTTCCTTTATGTAAGGCAGGGGTTCAACCTTAAATTCTGGATAGACTTCGGGGGTTTGGTCTTCTGCTTTGTAAACCTTTACCTTTGTATCAAACCAGGCTAAGTGTCCCGTAATGGGGTCTCCGTAGTAGAATTCCCTTCCACCTATTCTAATAGAGTGGGGTATTACGTGGTTCAAGAGGAATCCCTGGTGAGCCTCCTCCGCTTCAGGCTTTAGACCCCACGTTCCAGCCATCTTTCCTATAGCGTTCCAGGTCCATACGGAGTTTGGTTCAGTGCACTCTGTGAGGAATACCTGACACTTGACCTTTCTTATTCTGCTCTCAACCCAGACCCAGTCAAGGTGCTTAATTCCGAGCTTTTTGGCGGTTTTGGGATTCATGTATAGGTAGTTTTTAGTGGATATCTGTCTAAGCCATGCATTTTGGGAGTCCCAGGAGTGATACATCCATTGGGGTCTCTTAGTGAAGGCATATAGCGGATACTCTTCTCCGCTAACCTCTTCTTCAAAGGGAGGATACCAGAAGGGTAGTGGGTCAAAGTATCTAACGAGTCTCTCCCTGATTACGGGGTCGTTGGGGGGTTGGTTTTCTCCTTCCCAGAGTCCCTGTCCTGCGAGTCTGAATTTCTGGAGAGTTTCAACGTAAAAGTTCATTATTATTGGATCCGTTCTCTTTACGAATTTGACACTCTTAGCCCACTCTAAGTAATCCTTGTTGGCGTATCTGTAATATCTCATATGTTCGGGGAGAGGATAGTAGAAGAATCCCTTGTTCTTGGCATACATCTCAAGCTGTTTGGGGTTGGGTTCTCCTACGAAGTGTTTGTCTCCGTTCTTTCCTCTCCATCCAGCGAGCGCTCCGACACCGGGTTGGGGTTGCCAGTTTATGAGGAAGTCCTTCCAGTCCTTGTATTTTGGAGTTCCGTCCTCGTTTACGAAGCCCGGTAGTCCGAGCTTAGTTCCGAGTCTAACCATTACCTCTCCCCAAGGAAGAACGTCTAACTTCTCACCTTTTAGGTCTCTTGGCTCTACTACGGGTTGTCTTATGGCGTCAACGGGTCCGGAAGCTACGGAAGGCGGTCTGTCAAGCAGAGATAGTGCGAACCACTGTTCTA
>WFPV01000012.1 GCA_015487405.1 Aquifex sp.
CACGAGATTCAAAGGATGATTGGTAGAGCCATGAGAACGGCGGTTGACCTGAAGAAGCTCGGAGAAAGAACGATATGGGTGGACTGCGACGTTATTCAAGCGGACGGGGGAACGAGAACTGCAGCGATAACCGGAGCCTTCGTAGCAGTTGCGGACGCCTTAATACGACTGAAAAAGGAAGGAGTTATTGAAGAAAATCCCATTAAAGATTTTGTCGCTGCGGTGAGTGTTGGACTCGTAAACGACCAGATTCTCTTAGACCTCAACTTTGAAGAGGACAGTGCGGCACAGGTGGATATGAACGTTGTGGGAACGGGAACGGGGCAGTTCTCCGAGGTTCACACTATGGGAGAGGAGCACGTTTTCACAAAGGAGCAATTAATTGAGATGCTTGACCTCGCAAGGAAAGGTATAGACGAGCTCATAGACCTCCAGAGCAAGCTCTACATAATTAATCAAGAGACGGGTGAGTGGGAAAGGAGTGAGCTGAAAGAGGTGAGCTCTAAGGGATGAAAAATCTCATAATCACGGGAGTAAGGAGGATAGGTTACGAGGTTGCTAAGGAGCTCCTGAAGGAGGGTTACAGACTCGCGGTTGTATACAAAACGAGTAAAGAGAGGGCTGAATCGCTAAGAGAGTTCGGCGAAACTCTTCCGATTCAGGCGGACCTGACAAATCCTGATACGTGGGATTTCATAGTTGAGGAAAGTGTTAAGCACTTTGGGGAAATTCATGGATTTATTCACCTTGCTTCTCCTTACGCCCGTAAGGGCGTCCTTGAAACTAAAAGGGAAGATTTTTACGAGCACTTTGTTCCAATAGCGGAGGCGTTTTTCTTTATTTCCCAGAGGCTTTATCCTGTCTTTATGAAAAATGAGGAAAACATAAAGGGAAGAATAATTGCTTTCGGAGATTGGGCTATTGATTGTCCGTATAGAGATTACTCGGCTTACTTCGTGGCAAAGGGAGCACTTCACACCGCTGTTAAGGTTCTTGCAAAAGAATTTGCTCCCCACGTTCTTGTAAACTGCATAGCTCCGGGACCCGTCCTCAAGGCGGAAAACTATACAGATGAGCAGTGGGAGAAGATTTTAAAAAGGACTCCTTTAAGACGTGAGGTTCCTCTAAAAGACGTTGTGAATGCAGTTAAATATCTTCTCTCCGTAGAAGGCATAACCGGGGAAATTATTAGATTGGACGGGGGAAGACACCTCGCAGGAACCGGGGTGTGAAATCTTATCTAAAAGGCGTAACCCTGACATAAATCATAAAATTTTGGAAGACAAATTCTTTAAACTGAAAATCAAAGCCTGCAGAAAGCAGGCTCCGGCTACTTGTCAAGAGAAAAGTGGATTTTAGCTCCAAAGCCTTGATTTTCTAAAGTTCGCAAGAAATCCCTTGATTTTCAATTGTTTTATGAGTTGAAGGGTAACGGAAGGTTTTTTTAAGATTTTTATAGCTTGATTTTCAAGAGGTTCTGAGGCGCTCTTGCAATAATGCCCTGTTAATAAGGGATTGCGACTTTCTCTACCCCTTTTCACTGGATAAACATAAACTTGCAATAATGCCCTGTTAATAAGGGATTGCGACTTACCCTTACCTGATACACTAGCTTCTTCAACCTCTACATTCTCAACTTGCAATAATGCCCTGTTAATAAGGGATTGCGACCATCTCATTTCTCCATTATGATCAATCGCTTCAAACAACTTGCAATAATGCCCTGTTAATAAGGGATTGCAACACCTGAGCTATAGCGACTTTCATAATCATGAATGTTTTGCATTAAAGCCCTGTTAATGAGGGACATGAGGATTCTCCTAAAAACCAAAGGTATTTATGCTTAAATTAATCTTCTTATGATAGACACACACTGCCACTTAGACCTTCTTAAGAAAGAGGATAGGGAAGAAGCTCTAAAAGACGAGAGGTTGGAGTATCTCATAAACGTAGGTTTTGATAAGAAAACGATAAAGAACGCCATAAAGTTTGCCCAAGAATACAATAAAGTTTACATAGCTATCGGATTTCATCCCCACGAGGCGGACAAGGTATCTGATGGGGATTTGGACTGGCTTAAAAAACTTGCGGAGGAGAATCCTAAGGTTAGGGCTATCGGAGAGATAGGGCTTGACTTTTATAAAAACTATTCCGACCCGAAGAAGCAGGAGGACGTCTTTAGAAAGCAGATACAAATAGCCAAAGAGCTCGGGCTTCCCGTAGTTATCCATATGAGGGATGCGGAAGAGGAAACAATAAGAATCCTTAAGGAAGAAGGAGCTCACGAGATAGGCGGTGTTATGCACTGCTTTACAGGCTCTTACGAAACAATGAAAAAAGCTGTGGATATGGGATTTTTCATATCATACTCGGGAATAATTACCTACAAAAATGCGGAAAACCTCAGGGAAGTAGTGAAAAAAACTCCTACCTCTCGTATACTCCTTGAAACCGACAGCCCTTTCTTAGCACCCCAGCCCGTTCGTGGAAAGCCCAACAAGCCTACTAACATCTTCTACACTGCGGAGGTTCTGGCAAAGCTTCTTCCGAATACATCCTTAGAGGATGTGGATAGAATGACAACTCAGAACGCAAAACTCGCCTTCAACCTGAACGGAGAGGTAAAAAAAAACACTATAACTTACGTAATTAATAACAAGCTTTACATAAACTTGACCAATAAGTGTAACCTCCACTGCATTTTTTGTCAGAGAGAGAGGGAAAGAAACTTCTGGGTAAAGGGCTACTGGGTATGGGTGGATAGAGACCCTTCCGTTGAGGAAGTGATAAAGGAAATCGGAGACCCCAAGAAATACGACGAAGTCGTCTTTTGCGGATACGGAGAGCCAACCTTAAGATTTTCTGCTCTCAAGGAAATAGCAAAGTGGGTAAAGTCCAAGGGAGGAAAGGTCAGGGTAGATACGAACGGTCTTCTCTTTACCTTCCTTCCCAA
>WFPV01000013.1 GCA_015487405.1 Aquifex sp.
AAATAAAACTCAAAAGGAGGTAGGTAGATGAAGGTGGTCGTAGTAAAGGACAGAAAACAAAGGGAGCAGGCGGTTAAGAAGTATCTAAACAAAAAGGGAAGTGTAGTTGCTGTAGTTTCCTCTCCCAAGTATCTCAAGAACGAGCTCGTTCAAAAAGCAAACGTGGTAATCTTAGAAGAGAATGAGGAAGGTAGCCGTAATTGAGGACGACCCCGACCTCTCCTTCCTCATCAAACTCAACCTTGAGAGGGAGGGATTTGAGGTTAAGACTTTCTCAAGAGCCACGGACTTTTTCCACTCCGTTTTAAAAGATAACTATAACCTTGTCCTTGTTGACATTATGCTCCCCGACTTTGACGGATACCGCATCGCCAAGTTTTTAAAAAGCAGACCGGACCTTAAAGATATTCCCTTAATATTTATTACCGCCAAGGGCGGTGAGGAAGATAAACTTAAAGGTTTTGAGCTCGGGGCGGACGACTACATAACCAAACCCTTCTCTTTAAAAGAGCTCATCGCACGCATAAAGGCGGTTTTGAGAAGGTATGAAGGAAGGATAACCTCTAAGGTTTACGAATTTAAAGAGTTAAAGATATTTCCGGAAGAAAAGCGAGTTTTCTTAAAGGGAGAAGAGCTTCACCTCACTCCCGCAGAGTTCAAAATTCTGCTAAAGCTCGTGGAAAACTACGGGAAACCCGTTAGCAGGGAAAGCTTACTTGATGAAATTCAAGAGTTCGGAAAGGAGTCAACCGAGAGAACTATAGACGTTCACATAAAACATATAAGGGATAAACTCAAAGACTACAGGTTTCTCATAAAGACGGTGAGGGGTTTCGGTTATAAGTTTGAGGAATGAGCCCTTCCTTTCCTGAAGAATCTCATATTGCCTTCCAAAGACTTAATATTAAGTTAAGATTAAAACGCTCTTTTCAGGAGGTAGAGTATGCTTAGAGCAGAGTGGGTAGAAAAAAGAAAAAGATTTAAAAATAAAACCCAGATGCACCTCGCTCGTCAAGGAATAATCACCGAAGAAATGGAATACGTTGCGAAAAGAGAAGGACTTCACCCCGAGTTCGTCCGTCAGGAAGTCGCGAGGGGAAGGATGATAATTCCTGCAAATATAAACCACCTACATTTAGAACCTATGTGCATAGGTATAAATTCAAAGGTTAAGGTGAACGCAAACATAGGAAACTCCGGACTTGCCTCTGACATTCCCACCGAGGTGGAAAAGGCAAGGGTTGCTATAAAGTATGGAGCGGACACCATAATGGACCTCTCCACCGGAGAGGCAATCAAGGAAACCAGAGAAGCGATTATAAACGTCAGCACAGTTCCTGTAGGAACTGTTCCCATCTATGAAGCTTGGAAGATAGCAAAGGGAAACGTAAAGGAGCTCACCGTTGACCTTATCCTTGACGTTATAGAGGAGCAGGCTCGTCAGGGTGTTTCTTATATGACCATTCACGCGGGAATACTGAAGGAGCACCTCCCCCTCGTTCAGCACAGAGTTATGGGAATCGTCTCAAGGGGAGGAGCTATCTTAGCCCAGTGGATGGCCGAGCACGGAAAGCAGAACCCCCTTTACGAGCACTTTGACAAAATATGTGAAATCTTCAAGAAGTATGACGTTTCCTTCTCCCTCGGAGACGCCCTTAGACCCGGATGTATTGAGGACGCAACGGACGACGCACAGCTCGCGGAGCTCAAAGTTCTCGGAGAGCTCGTAGAAAAGGCTTGGAAGCACGACGTTCAGGCTATGGTTGAAGGACCTGGACACGTTCCCCTCCACCAGGTTGAGTTCAACATGAAGATACAGCAAGAGTGGTGTCACGAAGCACCCTTCTACGTTCTCGGACCTCTCGTCTTGGACGTAGCTCCCGGATACGACCACATAGGAAGCGCGATAGGTGGAGCGCTCGCAGGATGGGCTGGAGCGGCAATGCTCTGTTACATCACTCCCAAAGAGCACCTCGGACTTCCCAACGTTGAAGACGTAAAGCAGGGAGTTATCGCTTACAAGATAGCGGCTCACGCGGCGGACATCGCAAAACACTGGCCCGGAGCTCGTGATTGGGACCTTGAGATGTCCATCGCAAGGTATAACTTTGACTGGAACAGACAGTTTGAACTCGCTATGGACCCCGAAACCGCAAGGGCTTACCACGACGAAACATTGCCCCAAGAGGGATACAAGACCGCGAAGTTCTGTTCTATGTGCGGACCCGAGTTCTGCTCCTACAAGATTTCCCAAAAGGTTCAAGAAAAGGTCTCTCCCGAAGAGCTCATAGAAAAAGGAAACTGGGTAGCTCCCTAAGGTTTTTCTCTTCCCTTCCTTTAAATACCCGCCTTCGGCGGGTCCCTAAATTAAAACATCAAGTAAAACAACGAAGAAGAAAGCCACACTTACCCATCCGTTCACCGTAAAGAAAGCCTTATTTATCTTGGAAAGGTCGTTCGGCTTTATCAGGGAGTGCTCGTAAACCAAGAAGAGGGCTATGAGAACTAAGCCTGAAAAGTAAATAAAGCCGAGCCTTTCATCAAGGAGACCTAAAAACAGAAGAGAGATAAATGTTACGATATGGGAAAGTCTTGCTATCTTTATAGCTTTCTCTATCCCGAACTTGACGGGAATGGACTTCAGCCCCACGCTCTTGTCAAACTCGTAGTCCTGAAGGGCGTAAAGGATGTCAAAGCCTGCAACCCAGGAGCCCATGGCAAGACCTAAGACGAGCGCTTCTAAGGAGACCCTCTCGTTCAGAGCCACATCCACCGCCACGGGAATCAGGAAGTAAACGAGTCCTAAAACGAAGTGGGGATAATAGGTTAACCTTTTAGCCTGGGGATAAAACCAGAGCAAGAATATAACCACCGGAGAGAGCAGGAAAGCCAGCCAGTTGAGCATCAGTGAAGCGAAGATAAAGACAGCGGAAGATATGAGGATTAAACGCTTCACCTCTTCCCTTGAGACATCACCCTTTACCAAGGGCCAGTTTTGTGTCCTGGGATTTAATCTATCGTAGGGCTCGTCTATGAGTCTGTTGAAAGCCATTCCCGCTGTTCTCGCACTCACGAGGGCTACGACTATCCAGAAAATCTGCCAGAGGGAGGGAAACCTCTCGTAAAGTATCAGGACGCTCGCGAGGGCAAAGGGCAGGGCGAAAATCGTGTGTTCAAACTTTACGAGTTCCGCGTAAGCCTTTAGCTTTCCCATGCTATCTTAACTTTAGCATCGCCACAGCGACTATTCCAAGGAGAATGGACACAATCCACATTCTCACAACGATTTTAGGTTCGGGAAGTCCGTTTAGCTCAAGGTGGTGGTGAAAGGGAGCCCGCTTGAAAAACCTCTTACCTCCGGTCATTCTAAAGTAGATAATCTGAATGATTACACTTATTGTCTCAAAGACGAATATTCCGCCCGCTATGGCGTAAAGGAGCTCAGACTTTGTAAGCAAAGAAACCGTAGCCAAGGAAGCCCCAATGCTGAGAGCCCCCACGTCCCCCATGAACATCTGAGCGGGGAAGGAGTTGAACCACAAAAAGCCCAGTCCCGCACCAACGAGGGCAAAGCAGAAAACCGTAAGCTCTCCCGCGTAGGGAACGTAGGGAATTCCCAAATACTCCGCTATCTTGGAGTGTCCCACCGCGTAGGCTATTATCCCGAGGGCGGTCGCGCTCGTCATCGCAGGTCCTATCGCAAGCCCGTCCAGTCCGTCCGTTAGGTTCACAGCGTTCGCACTTCCCACAATCACGAAAACCGCAAAGGGAATGTAGAGAACACCGAGGTCCAAGTAAAGCTCTTTAAAGAGGGGAAAGTAAAGCTTGGTGTCTACCACATCGAGGGAGTAAATCCAGAGGGCAATAATCAGGGCAACGAACACCTGAGCCAAGAACTTAGCCTTTATGGATATTCCTTTTTTATTTTTGAGCTTAACGTAGTCGTCCCACAGACCGATAAACCCAAAGCCTAGCAGGGAAAAAAGCACAATCCAGAGGTAAGGGACGTCCCACCTCATTAAAAGGAGGGAGCTGACAGCAAGCGTTATGAGTATCACTATTCCCCCCATCGTGGGGGTGTATTTCTTAACTTCGTGGCTTTCCGGCGTGTATTCCCTGACGTATCCTCCGAAGAGTCCTTGAAGTTTCTTGAGTCTTTCTATCACTGGAGGGGAAAGTAGGAGCGTTATTCCAAAAGCGAGCAAAACCGCCGTGAAGGAACGGAAGGTAATGTATTTAAATACGTTAAAGACGAACCAGTAGTTTCTCAGGATAAAAGCCAAGTGGTAAAGCATCACTCACACCTGTTTCTGCTAAAGAGCCTGTCTAAGATTATCGCCGCGGCGTTCCTAACCGAGAGGTGATTCCAGTCTCCCGCTCCGTATATAGGTTCAAGGATGTAGTCAAAAGTGTTCATTAAGTCGGGCGGAATTCCGTAACCGGTTCCCAACAAAATGAGCCAATCCCTGTCCCTCTTTTCTATCTCTTTCGCAAGCTCGGAATACTTTATCGTGTTCGGATAGGTTCTCGCGTCCGTTCCCACGAGCACCGGTCTCCTCCCCCTCTCCTTTTCTATATCTTCAATCACCTCATCAAGAGTGTAAGCCAATCTCACGAGCTTCACAACCTCGTAGCGGGTGGGATTCGTCTGCCTTCCCTCCTCAGATAACCAGTAATTAATCTGTCTCTTTATCACTATACGCTGGGCGTCTATGGGCTGGACGATGTAGTAGCGGTTAATCTCGTAAGCCCTTGCGGGACGGGCTATGTCGTGTAAATCCATGGTTGTGAAGGAAGTGACTATTATCTTCCCGTCCTTGTCCATCGCAGGGTAGTGGAGGAGTGCGATGAAGACGTTCTCATTTTTCATAAGTTAGATATTTTAATTACCGCCTTCGGCGGTATCTTAAGAAATTTAAAATTAAACCTTATGTATAAATACCCCGACGAGAGAGGCTACTTCGGAAGGTTCGGCGGAAAGTTCGTCCCCGAAACTCTGATGTATGCTTTAGAAGAGCTTGAAGAGAAGTATAACGAGCTGAAAAAGGATAAGAACTTTCAAAAAGAGCTTGAGTATTACCTGAGGGAATACGCGGGAAGACCGACTCCCCTATACTTTGCGGAGAAGTTAACGAAGTATGTGGGTGGAGCAAAGATTTACCTAAAGAGGGAGGACCTTCTCCACACGGGAGCCCACAAGATTAACAACACAATAGGACAGTGCCTTTTAACCAAAAGGATGGGGAAGAAGAGGGTGATAGCGGAAACGGGAGCGGGACAGCACGGGGTTGCGACGGCTACCGCTTCCGCTTTGTTAGGTCTTGAGTGCGTGGTTTATATGGGAGAGGAGGACGCAGAACGGCAGGCTTTAAACGTCTTCAGGATGAAGCTCTTGGGAGCTGAGGTGAGAATCGTAAAGAGCGGGAGCAGAACCCTTAAGGATGCCATAAACGAGGCTCTCAGGGACTGGGTGACTAACGTGGAAACAACCCACTACGTCATAGGCTCCGTCGTTGGTCCCCACCCCTTTCCGATGATTGTCAGAGACTTTCAGAGCGTTATAGGAAAAGAAACGAAAGAGCAGATACTGCAAAAGGAGGGAAGGCTCCCCGATGCCATAGTCGCCTGCGTGGGCGGCGGCTCAAACGCTATGGGAATCTTTTATCCCTTCGTGGAGGATAAAGAAGTCAGGCTAATCGGCGTAGAGGCAGGTGGATACGGGCTTGAAACGGGAGAGCACGCTGCTTCCATCTGCGGAGGGAGCGAGGGAGTTCTCCACGGGATGAGGAGTTACTTCCTCCAGGATGAGGAGGGACAGATTAAACCCACACACTCCATATCCGCGGGGCTGGACTACCCCGGAGTGGGACCAGAGCACGCCCTCCTCCACGAGATTAAGAGGGCGGAATACACCACAGCAACCGACGAGGAGGCTTTAGAAGGCTTTAAGCTCCTTGCAAGAACGGAGGGAATAATTCCCGCTTTAGAGAGTGCCCACGCGGTAATAAAAGCTGTAGAAATCGCCAAAGAACTCGGAAAAGACGCGATAATCGTTATAAACCTCTCAGGAAGGGGAGACAAAGATATGGCACACGTTATGAGACACCTCTCCTTAGAAGAAGGTTCCGAGAACGAAGTGAACCCTTGAGCGGTTGGTGTCTCCCGGAACTTTCTTCGTCTTGAAAGCCCAGTCTATACGTATGGGAGCGAAGGGAGTGATAACTCTCAGTCCTATTCCGTAGCCTCCCCTGAAGTTCTTTAGCTTAAAGTCGCTCCAGTTGTCCGCTCCCAGTCCGTAATCAAAGAAGGTAGCAAAGTAAAACATCTTCTTATAAAGTGGATAGAGGGCTTCTACGCTCATAACGAGCTTCTTTTTAGCTCCTATAGGGTCTTTCGTGTTGGGGTCAAGGGGTCCCGCGTATCCGTATTGATAACCCCTGATGCTGAAGTCCCCTCCTACGAAGAACCTCTCGTCAAGGGGAACTCTCTTGTTTCCGAAGCTCTCCACGAAACCAACCTCTCCCTTCAGGGAGAGGATGAATCCTGTATCGAAGTATGTGTCGCTGAAGTATTTAGCCCCTTCAAGCTCAAGCTTATAGAATTCTTCCGTTCCTCCGAGGATTCCCAATCCCGTTGAAGCGGTAGCCCTAAAGAGTGAGCCTTTGGAGGGCAATAGATACCAGTCTCTCGTGTCCCTGCGAACGGAGACAAAGAACTTTCTTAAATCCCTCGTTCCCGCCTGCTCCTTTATGTATGTAACCGCTTGGTCGGAGATATCGCTATACTTCACCTTTTGTAAACTAGTTCCCACAGAGAATCTCCAGTATTCCCAGAACTCCTTGGATAAAGCTAAGGAGATTCCCGTCCTCGTTACTGTGTAGGTGTCGTATTCTATCCTCCTGTCAAATATGGAAGTGTCTAAATCCATAGGTTTCTTTAAGAACCACTTCTTCGTGTAGGAGAGGGAGTTATTCCTGTATTGAGAACCGTAACTCAAGCTAATTCCCGCGATATCTCCCGTCCCCCTGAAGTTTCCCTTTCTGAGTTCGATAAATCCTGCAAGCCCCGTTATCTCGTTGTAGGATAGTCCTACGGAGAACTGCCCTGTGAATCTTTCCCTAATCTTTACGAGTAAATCCCACTTTGCATAGCTTTTGGGGATAGGTTGTATTAAGACGTCCTCGTAGTATCCTAAGTTCATAATCCTCGTTCTGGAGCGTTCTATATCCTTTTTAATGGCAAGCTCGTGTTCCTGTGCCCTCATCTCACGACGAATCACGTAATCCCGAGTTTCGTAATTTCCTCTTATCTCTATCTTGTCCACGTAAACTGGTTTCCCCTCGTGTATATTGAGGATGATGTTGACGAGCTTTTTCTCCGTATCTATGTTTTCCTTTTCTTCTGTCTGAACATTCAGGTAACCGATTTCCGCATACCTGTCCTTAATGTTCTGTTTTAGTTTTTCAATAACTTCTCTTCTGTAGTATCCTCCCTTCCTTTTATTCTTTTCAAGGATTTTGCCCACAAGCTCAGAATAGGCGTATAGCTTGTTTCCTTTTAGCTTCACTTTTCCGAGTTTATACCTTGGTCCTTCCTTTATTTGAATGATTATTTTATTAGCCGCTCCTTTTTTAACTATTTTGTAATCTACCTGAACTTCTAAGAATCCCTCGCTCTTGTAAAACTCTTTAATCCTCTCTATGTCCTCTTTTAGAAGCTCTTCGCTGAACGGAGCATCCCAACGCAGTAACAGGATATTTTTTTCTTTTAACTCCATGTGTTTTTTTATCTTCCTGTCACTAAACGCTTTGTTTCCTTTAATCTCTATATCCTCAACGTAAGATTTAGCTCCTTCACGAATAATGAATACGAGCTTTGAAGCCCCCTTCTTTGGTATGAGTTTGTAGCTGACCTGGGCTTCCGGAAATCCTCTTCTATGGTAAAAATCTTCTATTCTCTTTCTGAACTCTTCTATCTCCTTAAACGTGAGAATTCTTCCTAGTTTGAGCTTTTTTAATATTGCGAGTCTCTCTTCTATAGCCGGACTGGAGGTATAAGTTTGTATGGACTCTTCAACTTCAACTTCTCCAAGCTCTGTCTCTATTCCAAGAAACTCCTTCAGCTCGTCGTCCTCAATCTCGTCGTTTCCTTCAAACTCTATTTTGTAAATTACCGGAAGGTCCTCAACTTTAAAAATTAACTCGTATTTTCCGTCTTTATCTTCATCTTCTTGATAAACTTCAACCTTTTTAAACAATCCAGTTCTGAAAAGCCTACGGATAGCTTCCCTTACTCTCTCCGTGGAGTATGTAGAGCCCTCTTTTATGTTAATCAGTCCCTTTATGACTTCATCGTTTATGTATTTGTTTCCCTGAATAATAACTTTTTCAATTTCTTGAGAAAATGCGAGGGATGTCAGAAAAAGACTCGTTATTAATATTTCTCTTTTCACAGAAAAAGTATTATAGAGGAAAAAGGGAAAAGGGGAGGATTACTTTTCAAGGAGAGCTTCTTCTAATTTTTCTTTCTTCTTAACTGGTTTTATGTAGGGTTTGTCGTTTCTGACTCTTATCTCTACTTCCTCTACACCTTTTAGGGTTCCTTTTATGAGCTCTTCGGCGAGTAGGTCTTCTACGTATCTCTGGAGTGCCCTCTTGAGGCTTCTCGCTCCGTATTCGGGCTTGTACTCTTTGTCAATTATCCAGTTTACGAAGCTCTTGTGGAGCTTAACCTTAACGTTCCAGTCCTTGAGAGCCTTGTTAATTTCGTTAAGCTGGAGTTGTAGAATTTGCTCAATGTCTTTCTTTTCAAGGGGTCTGAAGACGATAATCTCATCCAACCTGTTTATGAATTCAGGACTGAAGGTTCTCTTTACCTGGTCAAGGACGTTTTTCTTCATCTCTTCAAAGTTGAGGAGTCCCTGTTTCTTTTCAAATCCCATAGTTCCGCCGGTCATGAGTCTCGCACCAAGGTTGGAGGTCATGATGATAATGGTGTTGGAGAAGTCTACAGTTCTTCCGAGGCTGTCGGTAAGTCTTCCGTCGTCAAATATCTGCAGGAAGATGTTAAAGACGTCAGGGTGAGCCTTTTCTATTTCGTCAAAGAGGATGACGGAGTAGGGTCTTCTTCTTACCGCTTCAGTGAGTTGTCCTCCTTCTTCGTATCCCACATATCCCGGAGGTGCTCCTATCAGTCTGGATACTGTATGTTTTTCCATGTATTCGGACATATCAAATCTTATCAACGCGTCCTCGGTTCCGAAGAGGTATTCGGCGAGTGCTTTGGCTGTTTCGGTCTTACCTACTCCCGTAGGTCCGAGGAACATGAAGACTCCTATGGGTCTGTGTTTGCCTTTGAGTCCTACTCTGGACCTTCTTATAGCTTTTGCGATAGCTTTAATAGCTTCATCCTGTCCTACGACTCTCTTCTTCAGCTCTTCCTCTATGTGGAGGAGCTTTTCGGCGTCGCTTTCGTGGATTCTCTTTACGGGAACACCCGTCCACCTGGAGACCACTTCAGCAACGTCCTCTTCGGTTACCTTAGGTCTGTGCTTTTCCATGTCCTCTTTCCACTTGGCTTTCATCGTTTCAAACTTAGCCCTTAGCCTTAGTTCTTCGTCCCTTATCTTTGCCGCCTTTTCGTAGTCCTGCTCTTTTACCGCCTTTTCCTTTTCCTTTTCAAGCTCCTTAATCTTTTCCTCTATCTCTTTAAGTTCGGGAGGTAGCTGTGTTGCCTTGAGTTTTACGAGTGCTCCTGCCTCGTCCATAACGTCTATAGCCTTGTCGGGGAGGTTTCTGTCGGTGATGTACTTAACGGAGAGCTCCACAGCCTTTTCAAGGGATTCTGGAGTGTATTCAACTTTATGGAACTCCTCAAACTTGGGCTTGAGTCCGTAGAGTATCTGAAGGGTGTCTTCGGGAGAGGGCTGTTCTACGTAAACGGGCTGGAATCTTCTCTCTAGAGCGCCATCCTTTTCTATGTACTTTCTGTATTCGTCAACGGTGGTAGCTCCGATTACCTGAATTTCTCCCCTTGCGAGTGCGGGCTTTAACATGTTGGATGCATCTATGGAACCTTCCGCAGAACCTGCACCTACGAGTGTGTGGAGCTCGTCTATGAAGAGTATTACGTTGTTAGCCTTCTCAAGCTCTTTGAGGATGTTCTTAAGTCTTTCTTCAAACTGTCCTCTGTACTTGGTTCCCGCAACTAGGGCGGCGAGATCTAAAGCCACAACTCTCTTGTTCAGTAGAGGTTCAGGAACTTCCTTGTTTGCAATTCTTTGAGCTAATCCCTCAACTATCGCTGTCTTACCAACTCCGGGGTCTCCCAGGAGAACGGGGTTGTTCTTCCTTCTCCTTACGAGTATCTGGATTACTCTTTCTATCTCTTTCTCCCTTCCTATTACGGGGTCAAGCTTCCCTTCCCTTGCCATCTGGGTGAGGTCTCTTGAGAACCTATCAAGGTTTGGTGTGGAAACATACTTCTGGCTTTCCTGAGGAGGAAGCTCTCCGAGAAGCTGGAGAACCTCTCTCCTTACAGAGTATTCGTCAAGACCGAAGCTCCTTAAGATTCTTCCGCCCAGGCCGGTCTTTTCCCTAACCACTCCGATAAGGAGGTGCTCAGGTCCAACGAATTGGTGATGTAGTATTCTTGCCTCTTCTACTGCAAACTCTATAACACGCTTAGCGTCGGGAGCAAATAAGACCTCCCCGGAGTGGCTTCCCTTAGTTATTTGTCCCATTATGGCTTTTCTAACCTTCTCGGGCGTGAGCCCGAATCTGGATAAGACGAGGGTAGGTATATCTTCTTCTTTTATTAGAGCCAACAATATATGTTCACTTCCGAGGTAACTGTGTCCCAGTTCAAGGGCTTCTTCCCTTGCCCTCAAGATTACTTGTCTTGCTCTTTCTGTAAATTTCTCAAACATCGCTCTTACCTCACTGTCTTTATTAAGATAAAAAAATCCAGACTCTTTTCAAGGCTATGATTTTGATACCTGCGGTATTAAGAATGTTTATAGGTATATAATCTAATTTAAAATTAGGATTGTCTATTTTGTATAATATTTTTCTTATTTCCCTTTTCCTACAAAATCTTTCCTTTTGGAAATTTCAGGCTCTCCAAACTTTAATTTAAGTATATTATTTCACAGTTTTCAGCTTCTAGAGGCAGAGAAAAGAACATTTCCTACAATCTCTCTTACTTCCAATTTTGGAAGACCGTATATCCTTTCAAGCATGTAAACAACTTTAACAATTACTATTAAAGGCACGAAAAGGATGATCTCTTTATAAACAACTTCCTAAAATCTCTTCATGCTGCATCCTTTGCTATTTCTACCACCTTGTTTTTTAATTCTTTCTGAGAAAACTTAATACTTTTTAAACTACCCGCTAAGCTAAGGAAATTTCTAACTTTCTTTTTGTTTATATCTAATTTTTTTCTCACTTATTATCGGAATAAAATTAAATTAATACTCTCGGGAGGTTAGTATGCCCTGGGCAAAGACTGACGACCTTATAGACCTGACGAAGCGTTTCAGAACCGCGCAGATAGTAGAAGGAAACAACGCAACGAGCATCCACGTAGCCAAAGAGGAGCTGATAAACCTTCTCAAAGTCCTAAAGGAAGAAAAGAGTTATAAGCTGTTCCTAGACCACTCCGTGGTGGATTTAAAGGAGCTGTTAGAGAAAGAAAAAGACTACAACAAAGCGGTAAAAGAAAACATCATAGCCTTCCCCGAGGACAAAGTCTCAAGGTTCCAAGCCTTCTACATACTATACAACGTTGACGAGAGAAAGAGAGTAATAGTAAAGACCAGAACCGACGGAAAGCTCCCCACCATAGAGAAGCTCTGGTTCGCAGGAAAGTGGGCGGAAAGAGAGTGTTACGATATGTTCGGAATAGAGTATGAAGGACACGATAACCTCGTAAGAGCGTTCCTGTGGGACACCTATCCTTACTTCCCCCTCAGGAAAGACTTTCCCTTAGAAGGAATACCGGAGCAGGAGCTCCCCTCCCTCAATGAGGTAGTTTTCGGAGAGAACTTAGAGGGCGTTATGAACTACGACCGCATGCACACCCGCGTCCCCACCTTAGAGGACCTTGAGATAACGGAAAAGAACAGACTCAAGAAAAAGGCTCAGATAGTGCTAAACTGGGGACCCCTTCACCCGGGAACACACGGAACTATGTGGTTCTTATTTGACCTTGAAGGTGAGAGAATAGTCCAGACCGACGTAATCCTCGGACAGCTCCACAGGGGAGTGGAGAAGCTCGCAGAGCACGAGATGTATAACCAGTTCCTCGTTTACACCGACAGAATGGACTACCTCTCAGCCCTTTGCTCAAACCAAGCCTGGGTAGTGACAATAGAGAGACTTATGGGAATAGAAGACAAAGTTCCCCCAAAGGCGAAATACATAAGGACTATGCTCTCAGAGCTTCAAAGAATAAACTCCCATCTTCTGTGGCTCGGAACTTATGCCCTTGACCTCGGAGCTCTCACCATATTCCTCTACGCTTTCAAAGAGAGGGAAAAGATAATGGACATCTTGGAAGGAATTACGGGAGCAAGGCTCACAATCTCTTATCCCAGAATCGGCGGAGTCCGTATGGACCTACCAGAAGGTGCCTTAGAAGTAATAAAAGCCTTCATAAAGAGATTTCCACAAGAGCTCAAGGATTGGGAAACCATCCTCACGAGAAACAGAATATGGCTTGGAAGAAACAAGGACGTAGGAGTAATCACCAAGGAAGACGCCTTCTACCACGGAGTGACGGGACCCGTAATAAGAGGTTCCGGAATCCCTTACGATATAAGGAAGTTTGAACCCTACGACGCTTACGACGAGGTGGAGTTTGACATCCCCGTGGGAGAGGTGGGAGACTGCTACGACAGGTATCTAGTCCGTATAGAGGAGATGAGACAGAGCATCCGCATAATTGAGCAGTGCGTCGCAAAACTGGAAAAAATGTCCAAGAACGAACCATTCTTCTACAGCGGAGATGGAAAGAAACTAAAACTCTCCCTCGACGGAATAGGACTTAAGCCCCCCATGGGAGAGATATACTCCTCCGGAGAAAACCCCAGAGGAGAGCTCGGCTTTTACGTTCTCTCTACGGGAGGAACGTCTCCATACAGAGTAAAAATAAGACCGCCTTCTTACTACAATCTCTGTATATACCCACACCTCATGAAGGACAGGTTCGTAGCGGACGCGGTGACCATTCTGGCAAGCATAGACCCCGTTGTTGGAGAGACCGACAGGTAATAACTTTAAAGAGATGAAAATCTTAATGATAGACAACTACGACAGCTTTACCTACAACCTCGTTCAATACCTCGGCTCCCTCGGGGCTGAGGTCATAGTAAAGAGGAACGACGAAATAACACCCGAAGAAGTAAAGGAGATAAACCCCGACGGGATAGTTATCTCCCCGGGACCCTGCACACCCAAAGAAGCCGGAGTATCCGTAGAGGTGATAAAGCGTTACTACAAAGACTATCCCATCCTCGGAGTTTGTCTCGGACACCAGTCCATAGGCTACGCCTTCGGAGGAAACATTGTGAGGGCAAAGAGGCTCATGCACGGAAAGACCTCAGAGATAACTCACATGGGAGAGGGAGTCTTTAAAGGCATTCCCTCACCCTTCACCGCGGTTCGCTACCACTCACTCGTTATAGACGAAAAAACGCTTCCTAAAGAGCTAAAAGTCACCGCACGCTCGGAAGACGGCGAGATAATGGGAATTCAGCACACCAAATATCCCGCTTACGGCGTTCAGTTTCATCCAGAGTCCGTTCTTTCTGAGCACGGAGTGAAAATACTCGCAAACTTCTTAGACATAGTTCGCGAGCATTCTAAACAAAAAAACACTACATGAAACGTTATATCTACAAGCTATCCAAAGAGGATTTTTATGAGTTTTTAATTAGATACCCCTTCGGGGTGGAAGTTCTTAAAAGAAATGGAGAGATCCTCTTTGCCACCTACGAGCCCGTAGAAGAGCTATATCCTTTGAAGGTAGAAGAAATAAGCACAGATTGGCAGAACTGGAAAGAGAAGTTCAAGCCCGTCGAGGTGGATGATTTTGTTATTCTTCCCCCTTGGAAGAAGCCCGTATTTATAAAGCCTGGAATGGCTTTCGGAACTGGACTTCACCCTACTACCCGGCTCTGTATAAATGCTCTTAAAAGGTACCTTAAGGAGGGCTGGAGCGTTCTTGACGTTGGAACCGGAAGCGGAATCCTCGCAATAATTTCTAAACTCCTTGGAGCTTCTAAGGTTGTAGGGATAGACATCTCGGAGGAAGCCGTCAGGGAGTGTAGAGAAAACGCCGAGCTAAACGGCGTATATGTAGAGTGTATAAAGGCTGAGCCAAAGGAAATAACCGAACAATTTGACATTGTTGTTGCAAATTTGGAGATAAAGATTTTTGAAAAAGTTTTAAAGGATATCTTTCCCAAAATCGGAAAGGTAGGAATCTTTTCCGGTCTATACAAAGAGGAAGATTTAAAGAGATTTTCAGAACTTTTAGGTAAACCTTTCACAGAAGTTTACGAAGAAAAGGATTGGTTCTGCGTAATTTTAGACATGAATAATACTCGATGAAGTACAGCTTTAGTATACTAAGGGTATGATTTATGAAGTTCTTCATCCCATTGTTCAGCATAAGGTTAACCTGCTAAGAGATATATCTACTTCCAAGGAAAAGCTTCGCAAAACGTTGGAAGAGCTTTCTACACTTTTGGTTTACGAAAGCCTTTACGACCTCAGGCTTGAACTTAGAAAAATGAATACATGGATTGGGGAAAAAATTTTTCCCTTTGTTAAGGAGGAGGAAATCATTTTTATTCCTATTTTGAGGGCGGGTCTTGGAATGCTCGACGGTGCCCTTAAGGTCATACCCAACGCAAAGGTAGGGTTCATAGCAGCAAAAAGAAATGAAAAAACTTTGAAGACGAAGATTTATTACGAAAGGCTTCCAAAACTAAAAGGCAAAATTATTGTAATCCTTGACCCTATGCTTGCAACAGGAGGAACTTTGGAAACGGTTTTAAGGGAAATTAAAAAGCAAAGACCGAAGGTAGTTAAATCTATTCACGTAATCGCTTCACCCGAGGGGTCTCTAAGGATAAATAAAAAATTTAAAGATGTAGAATTATTTATAGGAAAGATTGACGAGAAATTGAACGCCAAAGGATATATCATACCTGGACTCGGCGATATGGGAGATAGGTTATATTCTGATTGATAATTTATTGAAGTTTGCAAACTATGGGTATAACCACTGTTATTTTCTGTTGAGGTTTCGGAAATTTTTTATAAGCTTTTCTAATTGTTTCTATGAGAATGCCAAGATAAGGGGATGGGAAAATAGAAATATGGGCTGATAGGGAAGTTAGAGGAATGCTTTAAAAAGATTGAAAAGAGAAAGAGGATACAAGCGAAAGTAAAAGCAATAGCTGTAGTTTTGTATTTTAACGGATTGTCCTTTAGAAAAGTCGCTCAACTACTGAAACAGATGATGGGAATAGAAGTTAGTCCAGAGGCAGTAAGGCTATGGTGGCATTCATTGGCTAAATTCCTAGGAAGTATCAGTAG
>WFPV01000014.1 GCA_015487405.1 Aquifex sp.
AGAGAGCTGGAAGGTTGGCTCTCCTAATCTTTCTTCTCTTAATCTCTCTCGCCTTTCCCTTAGAGGTTTTATCCGAATACCTTGAGGTCGTAGGAGACAAAATCATCGCAAAAGGAAACGTAGAAACCACCTATAGAGGCTACTACATAAAGGCTGACAGCGTAGAAATAAACAGAAAAACCGAAGAGGTAAAAGCTTTCGGGAAAGTTTACATAAAAAGTCTCAAAACAAACTTAGAAGTCTGGGGAAGCTTCGCTTACTTGGATACCAAAAAAGATAAAGGCTACTTCCTGAACGCAGAAGGAAAATTTAGGAAATTTAACTTCACTGCAAGAAAAATTGAACAAATAAAAAAAGGAAGGTATAAGGTTTACGACGCCGAGATAACAACCTGTCCGCTGACAGATAAGGAGCTTTACCTCTGCATAAACAGAGCAGAAATCATCTCAGAAAGAGCTTTTTTAGTGAGTAATACCTTGCGGTTCTTCAAGATTCCCATATTTTATCTTCCCTTCTACTCTGTTCCCCTCGGAGGAAGGAAGAGCGGCCTCCTTTTCCCCACTTTCGGCTGGAACAAATACTCGCCCTTTATTTACAGACAGTTTCTCTTCGTAGCTTTGGACCAAGACAAGGATATAACCCTCACGACGGACTACAGAAAGAACCAGATGAAGGGATTGGAGATAGAATACCGCCAGGTATTTACGGAAAAGGATAAACTTAACTTCAGGTTCTCTGTCTACAGGGAAGACGAAAGAGGCTCATGGTGGAAGGGGAGGAGCTTCTACAGGGAGAATCGTCTGAGCTTCCTTTTTAAACTAAACAGGGGAAACTTCAAGCTCCGGCTTGAAGAAGTTTCAGACCCCTACTTCTACGAAGATATCTCCTTTAAGGACAAAGAACAGACTAAGCCTTTCACGCTTAGCTATCTCAGCTACGAGAAGTTTACTCCTCTTTACAGTTTCTTTACCTCCTTTAGAACCTACAAGGATTTGACTAAGGAAACAAATGAAGAAACAATTCAGATTTTTCCCGAGATATACTTTGAGACCTCTCCCATAAACTTTAAGGGATTCAACCTTTCACTTCTAACAGGCTACACCAACTTTTACTCGGAGAAGAAGGAATCAAACCACCGCTTCATATTCAATCCTCAAATATCAAAATTTTTCAGGATTTGGAAACTTAATAACTTCAGCACACTGACATTCAGGAATCAGCTTTATCCCGGTTCAGACGAAGACAGGGTGCTCTTTACCTATACCTTTAACCACTCAATTCCCCAGAACTTTTACGTAAAGTTTAAAGGCTTTAATATGGATAACCTCTTTGAGCTCAATTACTCTTACACACCCGAAGGCTATAACGGAAAGAAGTTTGACACCTACGACGAGATTACTAAGGAAAACAACTTTAAACTAAAGTTCGTAGGAAATCTCTACAAAGATAGAACCTACGCCGACATTTACTTGGAAGCAGGATATAACCTTCTAAGCTCCTACATATTCCCCACCGACGGTATAGAGATAAATAAGAAGCTCCTTCCGGTAAACTTCCGTTTAAACCTCTATCCCTCAAAGAATTTCCGAATCTGGCAAGATGGAATTTACGACTTTAACTTAGGCATTTTTGCAAGGAGCGTAACAGGAGCCTCTTTAGATTACAAAAACTGGAGCTTTTCCGTAAGCAACATACTCTTTAAGAACAGCAAGGGGGAAAAGACCTCGGACCAGCTTACCTTTGGAATTAAATACTTGGGAGATATTATATTTTCGGGAGCCTACTTTAACTACGACAGACTCGCCAATAAGCAGACTTACGCGAACTTGATTCTCGGAATAAAGGGAAAGTGCTGGCAGATAAAGATAGACTACAAAAGGAGATACTTCAGAAACAGAGACACTTATGTAAACGAGGGGACCCTCAGCTTTAACCTCTTCTTCCTTGAGACTATAGAGCTTCCTATATTCCGTTAGACGGAGACCGCTTGAAGCATAAGGTTCTTCAGCTTCCTCGTCTGAGCCTCTATATCTTCAGCGGCAAAAATTCCCGAGCCTACCACGACCACGTCCGCCCCAGCCTTCACCACATCCACGATATTGTTTTCCTTTATTCCTCCATCTATCTCAATCAAACAGGAGGGATTAATCCTGTCCCTCATCTCTTTTAGCTTTTTCAACCTTTCTATAGAGCGTAGAATGAACTTCTGCCCGCTGAAGCCGGGATTTACCGACATCAAAAGAACGTAATCCGCATAGTAAAGAGCCTCCTCAATAGCCCAGAGGGGCGTTCCCGGATTTATCACTATTCCCGCTTTCGCTCCGAGCTCCTTTATAAGGTTCAGAGTCCTGTGTATGTGGGGATTTCCCTCTATGTGGATGCTTACCCAGTTAGCCCCCGCTTCTATAAACTTCGGTATATACTTATCGGGATTCTCTATCATAAGGTGAGCGTCTATAGGGAGGTTCACTCTTCTCCTTATATGACTCAAAATCTCATATCCCACCGTTATGTTTGGAACAAAGTGTCCATCCATCACATCAAAGTGAATCAGGTCCGCACCACCCCTAATGGTTGCTTCCACCTGCTCGCCGATGCACCACCAGTCGCCCGCAAGAATGGAGGGAGCAAGAAGCTTCATAATAAGATTTATGTTAATCGCTTTTGAAGGAATTGACGGCTCAGGAAAGA
>WFPV01000015.1 GCA_015487405.1 Aquifex sp.
CCCACTACTGTATGGGAGGAATCCACGTAGAGAACTATAAAACCTCTGAAACACCCCTTAAGGGACTCTACGCTGTGGGAGAGTGTGCCTGCGTTTCGGTTCACGGGGCAAACAGACTGGGAGGAAACTCCCTCACCGAGCTTATCGTTTTCGGCAAATACTGCGGAATTGCGGTTAGGGAATACGTCAAGAATGCAGATTTTATGGAAATAACAGAAAGTGAAGCTAAAAGAGCTCAGGAGTTCATAGAGAACCTGATGAAGAGGGAAGGAAAAGAAAAGCTCGCCGAGATAAGGGCACAGATGGGAGAGATAACTTGGGCGAAGATGGGAATCTTCAGGGACGAGAAATCCTTAAAGGAGGCTTATGAAGAGCTTTCCGAGCTCTTAGAGCGCTGGAACAACATACCTGTAGTGGACAAGTCTAAGGTTTTCAATACGAACCTGATAGAGACCTTAGAGCTAAGGAATATGCTTGAGCTTGCAAGAGTGGTGGCGTATTCCGCCCTCCACAGGCGGGAGAGCAGGGGAGGACACTCCCGGGAAGACTATCCCCAAAGGGATGACAAGAACTTCCTCAAGCACTCTCTAGTCTCCTACGATGAGAATGGTAACCTGAAGCTTGAATACATCCCCGTCAGGATAACCAAGTATAAGCCCGAGGAAAGAAAATACTGATTCTCATAGTAGAAGTCCCTCGCGGGCACTCCCTTCTCCTTGACGGACCCGCAAAGGTCAGCGTCCTTTCTGGAGAGTGCTCCGTTTTTGGTGCAAAGATTAAAGAGCTGGAAGTTCCCGAAAACAAGAGAGTAGCTATAAAAGGAGCTTGCAGACCTTTAATAGATGGTGGCACGCTCTCCTTAACATAATATAATTATAGTTTGGGAGTTTTCTAAATATTTGCATCTCTGGAATTTGTTGATTCTCAAGGTAGTTTTTGAAAAGACAACATTTTAAAATTACCTTCTTTTTAAACGTGCGATTTCGTAAGTTGTTCATATCCCGAAACTTTCGAGGAGGACAACTTTTAAAAACCTCCCTCTAAAAAGCACTTCTTCCCACTTTTCAAGATAAACCTCTTTGAAAATCAAAGGTGTTGAATTATGACTGAGCACATAGAAACTACTTTGCCGGTATTTTCTGAGTATAGTCAAGTTAAATAAAAAGGAATATTCTAAGGATATAAAAGTAAGTAAAGAAAGTATAATAAATTTTTTAATGTTATAACCTTGTTCTCACCTTCCTCAAGGAAAGCGATAAACTCCCTAAAGAGGTTTTCAACACTTTCGAGAATTTTTGCGTGCCTTTTTCCCTCTTCGTAATTAAAGAGTCTAAAAACCTCCTCGTGCCAACTACATATGGAGGAAGGACGTTAACAATGAGCTTCGTGGCTTCTTTACGCCTTCCCTGAGAGAGGATCTCCCTCATGAAGTTGAGCATTTTCAAAATGGTTTTGTGCTCCTCATCAAAACAAAGAACTTCCGTGTCAAGCTGGCTCTCCTACGCGATGAGTGTATCAACCTCCAATTAAAATTTCTGAATATGGTAATAATCTAATGCCTTCGGTCTTATAAGTGTGTTTATTTCTACGTCCTTACAGAAGTATCCCTTGGGAAAAGAAAAGAGTGATAGGGCAAAATCCTTAGAAATTACGCTCGTCAAATTCTCTCTGAAATTTTTTAAAATTTCCCTCTGTCTGTTTAAATCTCTCAGACTCCCAATTACAAATCCCCAATCTCCCATTGAAGGCACGTTTATGTGAAAGGGAAAAGCCTTGAAACCTGCCGCTTTAATCGTGTTTAAAATTGAGCAAAAGACTTTTCTTTTAAAGAAAATATCGGTAGCTTGAGTTATAAATATGCCTTCGGCGTGAAGAATCTTTTTTAATCTTCTATAAAATTCTAATGAGTAAATCCTTGCGGCTGAGGGAGTCCGAGGATCTATCAGGTCTATTACTATGAAGTCGTAACGCTCTCTTGTCTTAAAAACGAAGTTAAAAGCGTCATCAATGACCACCTTTACGCGGGGGTCGTAAAAGCTGTTCTCGTTTATCCTTCTAAGAATAGGATTCTCTTTAGAGAGCTTAACCATCTCTTTATCCAGTTCAACGAGAGTTATTTCTTTAAAGGGATATTTCAGTAATTCTCTCAGAACCAATCCGTCACCCCCTCCGAGAACGAGAGCCTTGTTGTAACGTTTTACAAAGCTAATCGGAACGTGAACCATAGCCTCGTGGTAATACTTTTCGTCAAGGGTTGAGAACTGGAGGTGTCCGTCCAAATAGAGAGAGTAGTGTTTGCCGTAGCGGGTCAGGACTATCTTCTGGTAAGGAGTTTGCTTAAAGAGTTCTATCTTCTCCCCGTAAAACCTTTGTTCTTGAATTAAGTAAATACGCTTCGCGTAGATTCCGTAAAGGATTAAAAAAATACCCGTTAGGGTAATAAGAACCTTCAAAAAAAGATTTCTTGAGAATCTGAAAGTGAATAGTGAAGCCACGAAAAGGTTTAGTAGTCCTGCTATGAGGGCTGTGTGAAGGATGCCGAGTTTGGGGAGGAAAAAAAGAGAATACAGAAGTCCTGCAGGGAGCGAGCCGAGGTAGTCCTTCTCAAGGATAGAGGATACATTTATCTTGAGCTCTTCGTATAAGTTGTTCAGTCTGACCGCTATGGGAATCTCAAGACCTATTAAAGTTCCAAGAATTGCAGAAAGCAAGAATACCACAATCTGGAGTTTTAGAGGCTCGGGGGCAAGCGTATAGGCTACTACTGGTGAAAGACTGACTAAGAGACTGAGAAAGAGCTCAGTGAGTATGAAGGCGTAAAGTAAGTTTCTATCACTTACATACCTGCTGAGTCTTGAGCCGAGGCCCATAAAGAGAAGGAAGAAAGCAATTACCAAACTCCACTGAAATACGGCATTTCCGAGCAAGTAGGTCGCTAAGGTAGCAACCACGTATTCCGCCACAAGTCCCGAAAATCCCGTAAAAAAGATGGAAAGCTTTAGAAAAAAGGAGAAGCTCATCCCATAATAACTACACTGAGAAGTGCGCTTACGAAGAAGAGGGAAGCAACTACGAGAGAAGCACTCAGGTTATTTTCCAGAATCTCGTGCGAGAGTTTAACTTTTCTAAAGACTACGTATTCAAAAATAAGGTAGAGAATGAGCATCAGAATAAGTGTGAGGACGAAGTAAAGCAGAGTTATTAAGATATCCATAAACAGGCTTCCGAAAGACTCGCCGCTCAAAGCGCTGAAGATTACAACAGAAACGCTCAAGGTCAATCCTCCGAGGGCTACGGAGGCAGAAAGGTTATTATTCTTAATCTCTTCCTCAAAGTCCAGCTTAAGAATTCGGGAAAGAAGGAAAGTGGCAATAAAGAGAAGTATGTAGCCAAGAGTCAGGTATAAAAGTGAATAAGAAAAAGATAAAAGTAGACTTTCTTTATCCCAGTATGCTCCACTGAGAATTAGGGAGGAAGCGATAAAGTAAATAGCCTGCGTAAGTCCCGCGGGAGTGTTCTTAGAAAGGATTTCCCTCCTTAGGTCTATCTTTTTGAGGAATATAAGGTCAAAAAGGAAAACGCTGAGGAGGAGTATAAGTGTAAGGAACGCAAGAGTCAGGAGTTCTTCCCAGAAGGTGTAATAGGTGAAGGTGTTGTATATAAGGATGGCTACGGAAAGCAAGAAGCCTGCGTAGGAAAGTGCAAGTGCAGTGTTTTTCTCTTTAAAAATTTCTCTTTCAATCTTCACTTCCCTAAAGAATAGTAAGTCAAAAACAGCCTTTGAAATTATTACCCATACGAAGACAAGGATATACTTCATCACTTCCCTCCGTAGGGAGGTATTGTTCTATAGCGTCCGTAATCGTAATCAAAACCTCCCACCCCCCAGGGGATGAAGAAGATGCCGCCACCTCCCGCTCTTTTTTCAACCTTCTCGTAAACCCAGAGGTAAAGCTTGTCTCTCAAGGGAATATTTTGAACTATCCTGAAACCGCTCGGCGGTGTGAATTTATCACCTGCAACCTCTAAGTAGCGTCCCCGCGAGAGCAGTTCACAACTTACATTTTCAAGACTTTGCGAAACTTCAAGGTAATATCTTGTCTTTAGCTTCATTCGATATTTTTCACCTTTTATGAGGTCTTTTAGCTCAACTTCACATTCCTTATTGTTTACCGGTTCGTTGTTAATAACTTTGAACCTGTAAACCCCTTCCCTGTATTTCTTTAAAAAGAACTCATGGGTAGGTATTTTTACTTCCTTAGCTCCTTGGCATGAGAGAAGGAGCAGGAGAAGGCTAACGAGGAAGAACGTTCTCAATCTCCCACTCCTGTAGCTCCCTGCCTTTGAAGGCTTCAATATCGTATTCGTCCCAAATCTCTACGTCTATTATTTCCCCATCTTCACTTTTAAATTCCCAAATAGTGGCGGGAGAACTCTCCAAGCCTTTTACGTATTTTGCTTTTCCCGCATACTTTAGTTTGTATTCCTTTCCTTTATAAATCACCGCCGAAGGCGGTCTTTTATTATTCCTAAAATGTTCGCCGGGGTCGGGTTTTATCTCCTCGGGGTCTATCTCTTCAAAAAAGTAGATTTTCCCCTCCTCCATCGAAAGGAAGCCTCTGCGGGTGGCGGAGCGAAGCTCCCACTCTTTTTCTTTAGAAGCTCCGTAGTCGTAGAGAGCTACTCCGACCACCTCCCAGGTCTCTCCGTCCAGCTCTACGATGTCTCCTTTCCTGAGTCTTTCCAAGGGATTTCCGAGGAGTTCTACGTTCTCTTCTTCCTTTTTAAAGAGTTTCTTGAACTTATCAAAGAGTCCCATCAGGTGAGTCCGAGTCTTTTCTTTAGCTCTTCGAGTTTTTGCCTGCTTTCTATTTCTTTCAGTTTTTGTTCAGCCTGGGTTTCGGTATCTAAGATGGTCTCCTGTTTTGCCATTTCTTCGTAAGCGGTTGCAAGGGCTTCCTCTTCTTCTACCTTTTCCTTCATTCTTTCCAGCATAGCTATGGTGTCGGAGGGGTCCACCTTTGCGATTTGCTTGTTGACCTTCTTCACAGCCCTTGCGGTAGCCATACGGGCTTTGAGGGTTTTGAGCTCAGCTTCGTATTTGGCTATGAGGACTTTGATCTCGTCAACTTTGGCTTGGAGTTTTGTAGCCATTTCCCTCTGTCTCTTTGCCTCTTCTTCTAACCTTTTCGCGTTCTGCTCGTGGAGCTCTGCTTTCTGAAGGAGCTCCGCGGCAAGCTTTTCGGCTTCCTCGGGAGAGATTTTCCCTTCCTGAGCTTCCTTTAGAAGGAGTTCCGCTTTCTTGACGAGGGCTTTAGCTCTTTCCTTTTCGTTCCTTGCCTCCCTTTCAAAGCGTATCTGGGAAGCCTTAACTTCGGCGAGGGATTCCATTGTCTCTTTAAGTTGCTTTTTTAGTTCCCTTATTCCCTCCTCGGTTATCTTTATAGGGTCCTCTAACTTCTCTACTACCGAGTGAGCCTCTGCCTTTACAACTCTAAGAAGTCTCTTGAGTAGTCCCATCACTTTTCCTCCTTAAGGATTTTTAATAGTTCCTCTCCCCACTCCGCAAAGAAGAGTTCTAAGGAGTTTACGCTCGCTTCCAGTTCTTCGTAATCTAAGGTATCAAGCCTGAGGGTTTGTCTAAAGAGGATTACTCCATCTTGAGAGTCTAAAGCGAACGCTCCGAAGGGAAGTTCCCTGTTCCTCTCTAAAAACCATCCGTAGTATTTTTCGGAAACCTTACCTATAGGTTGCTCTATGATAAGGAGTTCTCCTTCGCAGTCAACGACCATGTTCTTTATCCCCCTATCCTCATCTTCAACGATAAATATCTCTTCCTCCGGTATCTCCTCCTTGATTTCTAAGCCAAGGTCAAGGATCATCTTCTTTACTTCCTCACAGGTAGCCATGAAAGACCTCCAATTTAAAGTTTATTCTTTCCTGGACTTGTGTGTAGTGTTAACTTAAGCTCACATTCAGGTCTTTGTAATTATTTGCCCAGTCTTGTAAATAAAGTAGATAAAGAGGTCGGCTATTACTATAAGCGCTATAGCGGAAAAAAATGTCATAAGCACTCATTTCATTTCCTCCTCTTTACTTAATTTATCCATTTCTTCAAGAAGTCGATTTATATGTAATAAAATTCTTATATCCCTAAGAATCAAACCTATATCGATCCAAGTACTGCGGCTAAAAATATTAAATCATCCTTTACAGGTTTTATAAGAAGTCCCACCAATCTACCCGTTAACCCGATTATCGTTATCCAGCACAGCTTCAGAACTTCCGCTAAGAATTTTATCTTTTCCTCGTAAAAAATAAATAAAATATAAAAGCGTGAAACTTAAGTACAAATTCTGGTTTGAGAAAGACGGTGAAGCCGTATTAACAGATTTAAAGTATAAAATCCTTAAGGAGATAAAAAGAAAAGGCTCCATAAAGGAAGCCTCGGAAAGTCTCGGGATAAGCTACAAAAAGGCTTTGGAACATATAAAGGTTATGGAGAAGAGACTGGGGTTTAGGGTGGTAAAAAGGGAGAGGGGAAAGGGAGCTCAGCTCACACCGGAGGCGGAGCACCTCCTGAAAAAGTATGAGAAAGCCAAAGAAGCCTTTGAAAGGCTCGTTCACTCACTTAACGAGGAGTAAAGCGTTTGCCGCGGTAGATACGTATTTATGGGGAAGTTTCGTTCCCGCACTGGTGAGTTTCTTCTTCCTCTCCATGGCTATCTCTATATCACGGTCGGTTATTCCGAGCTTCCTTTTGGCGTTTTCGTACTCCTCTATAGCCCTCATCCTTGCCTCATAGAGCTTCATTAGAACTCTGCTCTTTGCGTTGGCTTCCGCGTCTCCGGAAGTTTCGACCGCCACGAAGAGACTACCTCCGAGATCCTCCACAACCTTAGACTGGACTCCGTCGCTCTGGGTGGAGGGCATGCATCCGAAGGGTTTTACCGATATGACCATGTGAGCCTTCTTGTGCTTAATCATGTATATGTGTTTTCCTACTTCCATATGTCCCTCCCCTCCCGAGAGCCTGACGTTGTAGTAGCGGTGAGCATACTCAGCTATCTTTTTCTGGCTCTTTAGGGGGTCAGGTTTGTTTCCGAGGGCGAACCTGTAGAGGTTGTAGAGTCCCCTAACGTATGCGTTTAGAGCCTTCAATAGGAGTATATTCTTGAAAGCCTTTTTCCTGTTTTTAAAGGATTTTTCCTTTTCGTCAAGAATTTTCTCGTAGATAAGGTATTCTATCCAGGTAGCCACTGGCTCAACTATGGGCTCCGCTCCCTCCTCTATTAGCCATCTTGCCATTCTGTAGTTTCCGTCTCCCTCTGTGGTCTGAGCGAAGAACTCTCCCGTTATCTTTACCTTCGGTTTTGGCTGGAAGTAATTTACTTTTACTTTATCAAGTTCTTTCTTAATTACGCGGAGCGTCTTTAAGATACTTTTTCCTTTTCTTAGAGTTTCGTATAGCATATTTAGAGCTTTCTCCTTCCACTCGTCCACGGAGTTGGGAATAACCTCGTAGGGCTTGGTTTTGTAGTAAAGGTCGTTAATAAGGTCTCCTAAGAAGACCGCCTTCATGAGACTCAAGAAAAAGTCCTTGTCAAACCTTATTCCAGCTTCTCCCATCTCCTCTAAGACCGCCGAGCTCTGTTCAAAGGTGAGTATCTTGAAGTTGGGAAATCCCGCATCCCTGACAGCTTTTCTGTATTCCATCTCATACATCCCGAACCTGCAAGGTCCGCAGGCTCCCGCGGTGACAAAGACGTAGTTCTTTTCTACATCCTTTTCTCCCTTCTCTCTTTTTTCCTTTAGGGTTTTTACTAAGTTACCTACTGTGTAGTAGGTGGGATTGCACTGTCCCTTGTTGCAGTATTCCTTTCCGACTTTGAGAGCTTCGTTGTCGGGGGTGGGAAGAGGCTCAACCTCGTAGCCTAAACGCTTCATTGCTCCCTTTATTAGAAAGTCGTGAGCGTAGGTTAGTCCTCCGTAAAGTATCTTCATACCAGCACCTCCCCTGCTTTTTTCTTAAGAACCTCCTCCTCGTAACGCTTTAAGAAGTAATCAATCGTCTCAACACGAATCTTTATAGAGCCAGAAGGCTTGTTCTCGTCAAGCTCGTGGAAGGTGAAGTAGGGAGTTTTGGTTTCCTCCAAAATTTCCTCTATGAGGGAGTATATGGGTGCGTCGTGTCCGCATCGGAAGGAAGAAAGGTCAATTCCCGCAAGGTTTGGATGCCTTGCTGTGTATTTCGCTGCCCAGACCTTCATTGAAGAGTTCTCACTGTAGCACTTCTTCCAGACATCCCTTATATCAAGGGGATTCTCAATCCTCCCCTCCCCTACGTCCTTTCCAAAGACCTTGTAAAGGGTTTCTTCGTCCCTGGGAAGGCTGTCTATAGTAAAGACGGGATAGCCCCTCTTGTTTATCTCGTCCAGAATCTCGTGATTTATTCCGGGGTCGTTGTGATAGGGTCTTCCCAAGAGAACCACTCCCACCTTTCCCTCCTCCTCAAGCCTTCGGAGGATCTCCTTAGCTTTGCTCTGGAGAGTTTCCCTGTATTCACGCAGAGCCTTAAAGCCGAGCCTTACGGCTTCCCTGTTCTCTTCCTTCGTTATTCCCCAAAGGGGATTGAAGACCTTGTAGAGCTGTCTCTCAAGGAGCTCCTCATCTTCAAAGTCCAGAACCGGGTCAAGGTAGAGGACTCCTCTTTCTTTGAACTCGTCCCTCTCCTTTGTGAAACTCGCCTTTACCACCTCAGGGGTTGCGGAGACCGTGGGACAAGCCCAGTGTCCCTCAGCCTTGTAAATCTCTCCCGGCAGTGTCCTCACGCAGGGGAAGAAGATAAGGTTAATTCCCTCTTTCTCAAAGAGCAAGTTGTGGACGTGAGCTATCGCCACCTTGGAGGGGAAGCAGGGGTCTATGGAGCCTCTTTTTGAACCTCTCCTGTAGAGCTCTTCGCTCGTGAAGTCCGAAAAGACCACCTTTCTAACGCTGAGAGCCTCAAAGTAGGTTCTGAAGAAGGGAGCCAAGGAGTAGGTGTTCAGAACTCTCGGTATCCCTACAACGGTGTTCTTAAGAGTTTCCAGCTTCTTCTTCCTAAAGAGATTTATAAATTTATTGTTCTTAATTACCTGCGGTGGCTTGTAGGACTTAAAGAGTAGCTTGTTGGCGATTTCCACAAAGTTGGGGTATTTCTCCTTTAGCTTGTTCCTGCTCGCCATAAGCTTTTTTAAGGCTTCCTTGCTTTCCACCTCTCCCTTGTCGCAGGTGGCTATTATGTAGCGCTTCTTATCACCGTTGACTCTGAGGTCTATGAAGGTTCTTATGCAGAGGTTTTTACAAAAGTAGCAACGAGTCTCCTCTCCCCTTATGGTCTCGTAGTCTATTCTGTCAAGGTTCTCAAAGCCTATAAAGTTCGTCATCGCTCAACCTCCCCTCAAAGCTTCAGCCGCGAGCCTGTCCGCTTCCTTGTTTTCCTCCCTCGGAATCCATTCGTAAGAGACTCTTTTAAAGGAGCGCTCAAGCTCATTAGCCTTCTCGTAAAGCTTCCTTAGGGTAGGATTGTTCACTTTATACTCGCCCCTCATCTGCTTTATAACGAGCTGGCTGTCTCCCTTTACGGTCAGCTCACTGACTCCCAACTTCTTTGCGAGCATCAATCCCGCTATGAGTGCGTAATACTCCGCCTGGTTGCTCGTTCCCTTTCCTATCTCCTTCTTGAACTTGTAGGTTTTTGTAGGAGTTTTCAGAACCACGCCTATAGCCCTTCTCCCCGGGTTTCCCGAAGATGCCCCGTCAAAGTAGAGCGTAGCTTTCACGCAACGCCTCCATCTTTCTCTTTGCCTCTAAAGCCGCCCCTATAGCTCCCGCCACGCTTCCCATAGGGTGAACGTAAACTTTCGCTTCGGGAACCTTTGACTTTATGTAGTCAAGCTGGGCTTTCACGACCGCAAGGTTCTTGTGGGTTCCCCCTTGAAGGACAAAGACCTTTCCGAGCTTTCTGAGGTTAGGCTCCTGAACCACGTAGAGCCAGACGTTTAGGGGGAGAACCTTCGCCAGTCCCGCCATTATCTCTTCCGCGGTCCATCCCAGTTGCTGGAAGTTCACTATGTCCGCCTCCAAGAAGACGGCACAACCGAAGTTAAAGGAGGGACAGTATTTAGCCCTGAAGGCAACTTCCGCGTATTCCTCCACTCTGTAGCCGAAGCGGTTAGCCGTTGACTGGAGGTAGTATCCGTTTCCCGCGGAGCACTGGGTGTTTAGCTTAAAGTCCTTAACTTTTCCGTCTCTCAGAACGATTATCTTTATGTCCTGTCCTCCCACATCACATATCACTTCCGCGTCGGGAAAGAACTTGAGGGCTCCGAGAGTGTGAGCTACGGTCTCAACTATCGCAACATCACCGCCGAAGGCGGTCTTTAATAAATCCTTTGCGTATCCTGTAAATCCTACTCCGAGAACTTCCGGCTCTACTCCCTTCTCCTCAAGCTCTCGCTTCATTCTGCGTAAGATTGCCTTCGTATCCTCTATGGGATTTCCTTCCGAGAGCTTATAAGCGGTGGTTATAACTTCTCCCTCTTCGTTTAGAAATACTCCCTTGGTGGAGGTTGAACCTCCATCAACGCCTATATAGACTCCTACTTTATCTCCTGGGTAGAGTGCGGGAGGGTTGTAGGGCTTTGGGGAATATTCCTTCAGGAAGGCTTCCAGCTCCTCTTTGGTTTCCCAAAGTGCCCTCTGACCGGTCTGAGCTTTTATCTTCTCTCTTTCTTCTATGAACCTGTATAGGGGGGATAGGTCCTCAACTACGAAGGTGTCTTCGTTTTCAAACTTCCCGAGGAGAGCACTTCCGAGAGCTACGTAGTAGAGAGCTTCGTCGGGAACGTATATGGGGTTTTCTTCCTTTACCTCAAA
>WFPV01000016.1 GCA_015487405.1 Aquifex sp.
GTAGCCTTCGGCTTTTTCACCTTCCAGCCCAAGCTGTTTAATCCGTCTACAAGGACGTTCCTCCTCCTTTCGTAAACCTTTGCAGTGTTCTCCACAATCTCGTAAGGACTGTCCAAGGCGATAATGGAGGCAACCTGTATGGGAGTAAAGATTCCATAATCCAGATAGCTCTTTAGGTGGGCAAGGTTCTTTATAAGAATTTCGTTTCCTACGGCGAACGCCACCCTCCAGCCTGCCATAGAAAAGCCCTTAGACATAGAGTAGAGCTCAACAGCTATATCTTTGGCTCCTTCTATCTCTAAAATGGAGGGAGGCTTGTACCCGTCGAAGGCGATATCTGCGTAGGCAAAATCGTGGATAATCCAGAGTCCGTGCTCTTTTGCGAACTTTACAAGCTCCTTAAAAAAGTCTTTCTCCACCGTTATCGTTGTAGGATTATGGGGAAAGCTAACAACTACCGCTTTGGGCTTAGGCATCGCGGTTTTTACAATCTCGTAGAGTCTTCTGAGAAACTCCTCCTGACAGTTTTCGTCTTCCTTAAAGTTCAAAGGTATGGAGTGAACCTCCCCTCCCGCTATTATGGGAGCGTAGTAATGAATGGGATAAGTGGGATTCGGAACTATAACCGTATCTCCGGGATTTATCATAGCGAGCATAAGGTGAGAGTATCCTTCCTTAGCACCTATAGTGAGGATTGCCTCTCTTTCGGGGTCTAACTTTACGCCGTAGCGTCTTTCGTAAAAGTCGCATATCGCTTTCCTTAGTCTTGGGATACCCCTTGAGGCGGAGTATCCGTGAACGTGGGGTTTTTGAGCCACTTCACAGAGCTTGTCTATTATGTGCTGTGCGGGGGGCATGTTCGGGTTTCCCATTCCAAGGTCAACGATATCCTCTCCTTCACGTCTCAGTTTATACTTGAGCTCGTTGACTATTGAGAAAACGTAGGGAGGGAGTCTCTTTATTCGCGGGAAAGCCCAATCCATGGGGTCCTCAATCATTTTCCATCTCCTCTTCCAGCTTCTTGCACTTTATACACATTGTGGTTACTGGTCTTGCCTTCAAACGCTCGTAGGGAATCTCTGCCCCGCAGTTCTCACAAATACCGTAGGTTCCCATCTCTATCTTCATCAAAGCGTAATCAATTTTATGAATAAGCTTCACTTCCCTCCCCTTAATTCTAAAGGTTATGAACCTATCACTCTCTATATCTGCCCTATCTATCTCATCCCCTCCCTCAAAGGTGACGTTGGAAGGGTCCTTTATCTGCTCCTCCGCGGAGCGAAGGAGCTTTTCCTTCATAGTCATTAACATCCTCTTTATTTCCTTTATCTGCTCTTCCGTAAGGTGGTGCAATCCATTCCTCCTTAAATTATTAATCTACAAACCTGTTCTCATCTTTCCTAATCTTTTCCAAGAGCTCTTTTTTTCCGTCCACAAAGACCGCCACCCACTCCGCAAGTCTTCTGCCTAAGCGTCTGCAGGCTTCTTTTTCCTCATCGGTTCTCGGTTCTCCTGCAACCACTGCCCCGTAGTGGAGGGTAAACTTCTTACCGACGTAGTCGGTGACTCCAAAAACAAGAAAGCCAAAGTTCATAAGCATAGTGAGTATAGACATGCATGCTACCTCGTTGCCCCCTCCCCATCCGCCGGAAGAGGAAAAGGCACAAGCGATTTTTCCGTCAATCTCTCCCCACAAATCTCCGAGAACGTCGTCAAAGAACCTTTTTAGCTTCCAAGAAACGAGTCCCATGTTGGTGGGAGAACCTACCGCAAGTCCATCCGCCCAAAGGACGTCCTCTTTAGTAGCTTCATCAACGTGCTTTAGACGAACTTCCGTTCCCTCTACGGACCTTGCCCCTTCTGCAACGAGCTCAGCCATCTTTTTTGTGTTCCCTGTTCTCGTATCGTATATAACGAGAACCTTGCCCATAAATTGTTATGATATTTGAAAAAAGACGCTCAGTGAGTATTATTAAAATTTTAATGATGGAGCTATTCTTCTTTATAGACCTTTACGCTGACAGGGAGCTCATTGATTACTATATCTTAACTTTCAAGTTAGAGGATACCGAGAGCGTTGAGCTCGTCGGTCAGAGCGGAAAGCAGTATATAAGGAAGGTCAAAGACTGGGAAAAGTTCAAAGCCTCCGTTAAAGAGATAATCCTTTACGAGCTCGGAGAGGAGATAGAAAGGTTTAAGGATATAGAGACCGCTCTCAGAGAATCTTACAGAATAGCTATTTCCGAAGCTGTTCGCAGAGGAGCAAAAAAGATAGTTCCAGCCATAGGTGTTGGAAATCCCCCACCGGAGGTATTGGAAAAGGTTTATCCCGAAAAGCTTGAATTTGAGAAATTTCCCGAGGACCTTGACGCCTTCCTTGACAGAATCGTAAGAGAAACCTTCATAGAAACGGGAGAGAGGTCTCAGGAAAATGAGTGAATCCCTTGAGGCTATTCTTGAAGAGCTCACGCCCAAACGCGTAGTTGAGGAGCTGAATAAATACGTAGTAGGACAGGAGGAAGCTAAAAAAGCGGTCGCCATAGCCCTCAGAAACCGCTGGAGGAGACAGAAGCTTCCCGAAAACCTGAGGAACGAAGTTATTCCGAAGAATATTTTGATGATAGGACCTACCGGTGTGGGGAAGACGGAGATAGCCAGAAGACTTGCAAACCTCATAAAAGCCCCCTTCCTGAAGGTGGAAGCCACCAAATACACCGAAGTGGGATACGTGGGAAGGGACGTAGAGAGCATGGTCCGGGAGCTCGTAGAGGTCTCCTTCCAGATGGTGAAACAGGAAAAGATGAAGGAAGTCAGGGAAAGAGCCAGAAGGCTCGCGGAGGAGCGCCTCCTTGACTATCTCACTCCCCACCAGTTCACGAGCTTCGGAATAAGACAGAGTCAGGACACCGCAAAGAGAGAAGAGCTGAGGGAAAAACTCAGGAGAGGAGAGCTTGATGACCGCATCATAGAGATAGAAGTAAAAGAGAAAGTTATGCCCATGATAGGCATAGCGGGACCTCCCGGACTTGAAGAGCTGGAAAACCAGATAAAAGAAATGCTCTCGGGACTTATGCCCTCCAGGAGAAGGAGAAAGGTAAAAGTTAAAGAAGCTCTCCAGATACTGGAACAAGAAGAAGCGGAGAAACTCATAGATATGGACGAGGTTGCCCGGGAGGCTATATACAGAGCGGAGAACTTCGGAATAATCTTTATTGACGAAATAGATAAGATAGCTGTAAAGACGCCGGGTCATGGACCCGGCGTATCAAGGGAAGGAGTCCAGAGAGACCTCCTCCCCATCCTTGAGGGAACAACCGTAAACACCAAATACGGACCCGTCAAGACGGACCACATACTCTTCATAGGTGCAGGAGCCTTCCACATGGCAAAACCTTCCGACCTTATACCCGAGCTCCAGGGAAGGTTTCCCATAAGGGTAGAGCTAAAGCCTTTGACTAAAGAAGACTTCAAACGCATACTCGTAGAACCAGAAAACGCTTTAACAAAACAATACATAGAGCTTCTCAATACCGAAGACGTTCACTTAGAGTTCACCGATGACGCCATAGAGGAGATAGCCCGCATAGCGGAAGAAATAAACACAAAAACGGAAAACATAGGAGCTCGGAGACTCCACACCGTTATGGAAAAACTCTTAGAGGACATATCCTTTAACGCTCCCGAAATGAGAGGACAGACCATAATAATAGACGCAAAGTTCGTAAAGGCAAAACTTGAAAGCCTCGTAAAAGACGAGGAACTGAGCAGATACATACTCTAAAGAGAGGTGGGAAGGATGATAGAGAAGAAGATGATAATAGGAGGAGAGTTTGTAGATAAGCCCGAAAAGATAGAGGTCGTTTACCCCTACACCCGCGAGGTAGTAGGAAGAGTTCCTAAAGGAGATGAGCAGGACGTCCTAAAGGCGATAGAAAAAGCAAAGGAAGGATTTAAGAAAAACTCCTCCCAAACCGCATACGAGAGGTACAAAATCCTGATGAAAGCCGCCGAGCTTCTTGAGGAGAGAGCCGAAGAGTTTGCAAGAACACTCGTTTTGGAAGTAGGAAAAACCATAAGGGAAGCGAGAACCGAAGTTCAGAGAGCAATTCAGACCTTAATCTTTTCCGCAGAAGAAGCCAAGAGGATAAACGGAGAAACCTTCCCCATAGATGCTCATCCCAACGGAAAGGGAAAGGTAGGATTTTACATAAGAGTTCCCGTAGGAATAGTCTCCGCAATAACACCTTTTAACTTTCCCCTGAACCTCTCTATGCACAAAGTAGCCCCCGCTCTCGCTACGGGAAACGCGGTAATCCTGAAACCCTCAGAGAGAACCCCCTTAACTCCCTTAATGCTCGGAGAAATTCTCTTGGAAGCCGGGGTTCCGCCGGAAGCAATATCCGTAATTCCCGGCTACGGAGACGTCGGAAAGGCGATGACCACCCACCCCGACGTCAGAGTGGTTTCCTTCACGGGAAGCAGGAAGGTAGGGGACATAATAGCCCGTCAAGTGGGAATAAAGAAGCTCGTCCTTGAGCTCGGCTCAAACTCCGCCATAATACTCCATGAAGACGGAGACCTTAACAAAGCCGTAGAAAAGACCGTTCAAGGGGGATATGCAATAGCGGGACAGGTATGTATTTCAGTCCAGAGAGTCCTTGTTCACGAGAAGCTATTTGACGAATTTGTTAAAAAACTAAAGGAGAGAGTATCTAAGCTAAAAGTCGGAGACCCTATGAAGGAAGATACGGACTTAGGACCAATGATAGCTCCCTCAGAAATAGAAAGAATTCATGAATGGATTTCTGAAGCTGTCCAAAAGGGAGCAAAGATAGAAACGGGAGGACTCACCTGTGCTGAAGACACCACGGTATTCTCCCCTACCATAATCTCTCTCGTTCCTGAAGACACGAAGCTCTTTAAGGAGGAAGCCTTCGCTCCCGTTGTAGTTGTAAACCCATATAAGGATATAGAGGAAGCCATAAAAGCGGTAAACCACTCTGACTACGGACTCCAGATAGGAGTCTTTACGAAGGATATAAACCTTGCCTGGAAATGTATAAAAGAAATAGAAGCGGGAGGAGTCCTCATAAACGAGGGACCCACCTTCAGAGCGGACCACATGCCCTACGGAGGAGTCAAGTATTCCGGAATAGGAAGGGAAGGACCTAAGTTCGCAATAGAAGATTACACAGCAATAAAAACCGTCATATTTGACCTAACCTGATGCTACTCTCCCTGCCCGAGCTTTTAAAGATTCTGGAGGAAGAGCGAAGGAAAGACAAGAAGATAGTCTTTACAAACGGCTGTTTTGACATAATTCACGCGGGACACGTAGATTACCTAAAAAAAGCCAAAGCCTTAGGAGATATACTCGTAGTTGGACTAAACTCAGACAACTCCATAAGGAGAATAAAAGGAAAAAAAAGACCCATAATCCCTCAAGAGATGCGTGCCGAGGTGCTCTCCTCCCTAAAACCCGTTGATTTTGTTGTTATCTTTGAGGATGACACACCGGAAAACCTAATTAAAGCGATAAGACCCGACGTTCTCGTAAAGGGAGGAGACTGGCAATTGGACAAGATAGTGGGAAAAGATTTTGTAGAAAGCTACGGGGGAAAGGTTTTAACTATACCTTTCACTTACGATATTTCCACCACAAAGATAATAAACATTATTCTTGAGCGCTACTGTTCCCGTTAAACCTATTTTTTCTGTAACACTCAAGCATGTGATAAAACTTGTTTACCGCCTGCCGAACGAGTTTTTCTGCCTCTCTCTTCCTCCTTAAACCTAATCTCCTCTTTACCTCATCCGCTTCCTTTAAGAATAACCTTTCTCTGATAATTATCTGGAGAGGCTCATCTAAAGAGTTGATAAGCTTCTCAATATCCACATATCTGTCAACCAGAATTTCGAAGTAAGCATTGTGGTTCCTTTTTGCGGACTTCTTCTTCCTCTGAAGAGCCTTCACAAGAAACTGACTCCTCGGTCTAATAGCAGCCTTCTTCAGCTCATCTAAAGAGTCTAACACATCCGCAACCACGTAAAGCTTGTAGGTGCTGAGGTTGAATTTTTCCCCATTATCAGATAGAGTCATAGCTCTCCCCCCAAGTTTTTTTAAACTTCAGCATGTCTTCTCCTAACATTCTCAAGCCACTCTAAGAAGAAAGCTAAAAATATTCCTAAAAATAAACCACTCACACCTGCAACAGCAACAATAAGCTTCTTTTTAGGCTTCACGGGAATATCCGAAGCGTAGGGAGGGTCTATAACCTCCGCGTAAATCGCTTCTTTCTGCTCAGCTATACGAGCCTGCTCATACATCTTCAGGAGAGTTTCATACTTCGTCTGAAGAGCTTTCAGTTTTAGGTAGAGTTTAGTATAGGAAGACATAAGCTCCGGAGCTAAGTTTAAACTTGGTATCGGTGAAAGTTCATTTGTGCTCCCTTCAATTTCCTTTAACTGTTTATTTACACTCGCAAGTTGCTGGCGTATAGCCTTTAACCTTGGATTGTTGGGAGAAAGAACACTACTTAACTTTCTGTATTCGGTTTGAAGTTGTATTTTTTGGGATATTAAGGAAGAGTAAAGTTCAAAGGAGCCTTTAACCTGTTCGGAAGGATTTATAATCTTGTGCTCTTTTTGAAAGGCAACCATTTTATTTAAAGCTTCTTGTAGTTCCTTTTCTGTCTCCGCAAGCTGCTTTTCTAAGAATATTCTGTTCACTTTTGCTATAGTCAAGGCTTTTTCCTCAAGTATATTCTGAAGTTCCTTTATATACTCCTCAGCTATCTTTTTAGCCAGCTCCCTATCTTTATAGTCAACGTTAAGAGTTATTAAATTAGTTTTCCTATCTTGAGAGACAGAGACTATGTCTTTAAGCGTTTCCTGAGCAACATACATAGGGTCCCTATTCCCAGGAATCTCCCCAAGCAAAACAGGAATGAGATTTAAATTTTTTACAACTCTTTCTCTAATAGTCCTACTTTTGAGGACAGCCATAATTTTTGAGGAGGTATTGTCTTTTTGGAGTTGAATTCCCAAAGCTTCGCTTGCGAGTGCAGCCATTCCACTAACGGGGGAAGCACTGACGGGCATTAATGTGGTCGTAGCTCTATAAACCGGTGTCATTATGAAGGCTATAACTACTGCAGCAACGGTAAAAATCAGAAAAGTTCCTATAACAACTTTCCAGCGTTTTTTCAGTGTGAGCCAAAGCTCGTAAAGGTCAATTTCATCCTCTTCAAAATAAACGTATTCCTGTTGTTTTTTTAGCTCTTTCTTCTCCTCCATCAGAACCTCCAGCTAATACTCGTTCCGATAGTCATGAAGGTCTTGTTTTTATCAGTAATATTAAACTGCACGGGAGAAGGGTCAACGTCATAATTGTTTACGTAATCTACTCTTAAAAATCCCCCAAGTATGAACTTTTTAAATCTGTGTTCTCCAGAAAGTCTTAAATAATATCTCTTCATAGATTTATTTGCATACCTATTTGGTTGCTTAAGAAAGGCAAGTTTATACTCAAAGGATGTCTTTTCTGAAAAGAAATGTCTGTGCTTGAACATAAAGAACTGTAAGTTTCTACCGTAAGGAAATCCCAAAGACATTCCTTTGTATGTATAACCGTCTTTGTTGTAATAGTGATGAATATAGTGGTCTCTGGAGACATAAACATATTCAAATCTAAAAATATTTCTCTCAGTTCTAATTAAAGCTCCAGCTACTATGCCTTTATCTAAGAATTGAAAACCAAAAGGTGGTTTAAACTCCCCCTTGTCTTCTTTTTGCCACCATGCAGTTATATCAGCTCCGGAATCTTGGTAGTAAATCTTAAAAGTCTTTATAGCCGGAAAAATTTTGTAGGCAGGTAGGAACAGAGATATATCTATTGCTCCGTAACCATCCGTATTGTATTTACTCCCAGGAATATTTTCTTCAGTTCCAAGTATTAGCTTTGGGTATTCAGTTAATTTATATCCGGGTCTTCCTTCACCTCCATACATAGAAGTTCTTGTAGCTCCCAGCTCAATCCACTCAAAGGGTTTCCATGTAACTCTAAGAGCAAGTATATTGGGATTATCTCTGTCTCTTCTTTTATCCTTTAGCCATCCCCTTATGAATACAAAGTTCCAATCTCCTAAAAACTTCAGTGGCTCCTCCGTTTGAAACTTTATCATTGGGAAAGGCTCAGCGTTAGATGATAAGTAAAGTGCATATTCTCCAGGACCCAAATGTGCGGAGTCCTTACCTACCTCAAAGGAAAATTTACTGAGCTTTATTTTCCAGTAAAGCTTATGAATCTGAAACTTATTAGTTACTTTATTCGTATAATACCTAAAGGCATAGTAAATTACACTTCTCCTTCCTAAGGATAGGTATCCGTCTAAGTAGGTATAAAGATTTAAACCTTTTCTAAGCAGTGTTCCCTCAGCATTTTCTAAAATAAAGTATTCCTCATTAGTGTAGAAGAAGTTAAAAGTTATAGAATTTAAAGGCTTTAAAAAGAATCCAGGTTTTGAAGATGCATTCATATATTCCTTTACATACTGAGGACTATCCAACATAAAGAGAGCTTGATAGTAAGAGTAGGGTCTTATTGTGTTCTGGTAATAGCGAGACTTTGTAGAGCTCTCCAAAACTTCGTAAACAAGTTTTTCAGAAGTATTGAGGTTAAGAAGAGGGTGTGCTGAGGAAATTCCACCCAATAATGCAAGTATTATCAACCCCCTCCTCATGCCCTTATAACCTCTTTGCTAAAACAGCGGTAGATATTGACTGGAATATAATCTGAACTACATCCTTTATCAATGGTCTCCAGAGTATAGGGACTTTTAATTTTGGCGGAACTACAATAGTGTCTCCTTCCTCTAAAGGCATGTCCATAAAGTCCCTTCCGAAGTAAAGCTTTCCATCTTTCCAGTCAAAACTGAATAAACTATCGTAAGTTTGTTTAGAAACCACCCTTCCGTTTGCTTTTATAACGTAAATGTTATCAACATCCGCGTAGGGTGTAGTTCCTCCTACCTGTTCTAAGTAGTAAGAAAGTGTTTTACCCTTTATGTAAGGAAGAGAAATCTGGTTATACACTTCCCCAAGAACAAGTATATAGTTTGGTTTTGAAGGAACGTAGATGAAATCTCCATCTTCCAAAGTGATATTACTTGGACTATTTTTTAAATCTTCTAACTTTTCAGGAATATCAAGTGCTATTCTTCCCAAGCCTATCTTTGCTTTTTCCTGAATTATTTTTAAGAGTCTTTGCTGCCTTTGTAGTGTGAGCTGAAGCAAGGCTTTTTCTTGGGGTGTTCCTCCTATTGCTTGTATGCCTTCCTCCGATTTTAATAAACCTTCCTGGAGAGCTATTAATGCGGTTTTTAGATGTTCCTCCTGCATTTTTTTAACTCTTTCTCTTATAAATATTAAAGCTTTTGGATAAGCTCTCTCTGTATATCCTCCAGACATAACTATTAGGTCATATAAAGTCATTCCTTCCTTTAACTTATAAACACCTGGTTTCTTAACTTCTCCGAGTATGGTAACACTTTTATCCTTTTCCGTAGGCGAAGTTTTCTTTATAAGAATTTTGGTTCCAGGAGTTAGCTTTATATTGCCTTCTCCTTTGACTAATAAGTCATAAAGGTAAACTATACGCGATACTTTTTCGCCTTTTTTTATTAACTTTTCAGTTTCTTTAACGATTTCTTCCTTTAGTAATTCCTCTTTTTTGGGGCTTTTTTGCCCAAAGACCACTATAGCTTTTAGGTTTCTTAATTTGTCCGTAAACTTTACTTCCCTTAAAGCATCAAGTAAGGTTATATCAGGATAGTGGGGAATTAATACAGGCTTTTCTACTTCACCAGACACGGTAATAGGTGTATACAACCATTCCGGAAAGAAAACAATAGTATCAAAAGGTTTAAGGTTTATATCCTTCTTTCCTTCAATTATTTCTTTAGGAACAAAATTTATAACTTTCGTTTTTCCAGTTGATAAATCTTTTCTAATTATTTCCCCATAATATAGGTTAGTATCTGGTAAAAGTTCAACAACATTTAATAACTGGCTCAATGTAGGGTATTCATCAACAGAATATTTCCCGGTATAGCCAATATGTCCTTTTACTTCAACATAGTTTTTTATGATATCTTTTAACTCTTCTATGTAAATTAAGTCTCCATCTTTTACCTCAGTTTTTAGGAAATTGGAATCATTTAGGTTCCCGTTATACACTTTTAAAGTGTTGTTTTCAAATCTAAAAAGTTTTACTCCATAGGTATATGTGGAAAAGGTTGTTCCACCTGCAAGACTTATAACTTCTTGTATAGTTTTTTCATCCTTTAGTTCATATATTGCAGGTCTTTTTACACTTCCAGCGATTCCTATAGTTTTACCAATTTTATTTACATAAATTACATCTCCATCCATTAATTTGACATTTATTGGAAGTCCTTTTATCAGCAAATTGTATAAATCTATAACTATTTCTTCTCCATTCCTCCTTCTAAGAACTATATTCCTCAGGCTTCCATTTTTAGATACTCCGCCTGCGAGTGCTAAAGCTTCAACTACAGTGTAGGTGCTTGGAACTAAAACCATACCTGGATTGGTTACAAATCCAGACACGTAAACCGGAAAAACCCTAAGTTTTCCTACAGATATATCTATACTGAAGTTCCTAAACTTTCTTGAAAGGAGTTTTTCTAATTCTTGTCTTAACTCTCTTACGGTCTTTCCCCAGGCGTATATTACTCCAACGTGGGGAATAAATATCTTACCTTCCCTATCAACGTATGTCCGATATTCACTTTCCAAGCCAAGTAAATCTACAGGATCCCCCCAAAAGTAAATAATTATTTCATCTCCTGGACCTAATACGTAATTATCTCCTACAGGAATAGGAGCGGATAAAGTTTTACCTACATTTTCAAAAAGGTCATAACCAAATTGTTTGAGTTTTAGATTTTTCTCTTTGTAAATGCTATTTATTTTTCCTTCTATATAAGAAAGTTTAGGCTTTCGTAGAACGGCAGTTATATATCCTTCAGTTTTAGGCTCTATAGGGTGGTCTAAAGTATATTTATATTTCTCTCCTTCACTTTTAAGTTCTAATTTTGGATATTTTTTATGTGTTTTATACTGGGTTTCCCTGTATGTCTTATACATCTCCTCATATTTATTTAAATCAAATATAGGAGCATATTTTCCTTTTTCTTCCTGTCCATATGTTAAAAAGCTTAACAAAAAGAATATCACTCCTAAAAAGAACATTTACCACCTCCCGTATTCTAAATAAATATCCTCTCCTAAAGATAAATTCTTTTTCTTTATCAATTTCAAAGTTTGTTCAATTTTTTCTACTCTCTTACCTTCTATACCCAAGCCCTCTCCCATAATTTTCGGTGCTATGAATACAGATATTCTATCAAATGCTCTTTCACTTAGGAAACTTGAAAGTGTCTTAGCTCCTCCTTCTACTAAGAGGTGCATTATTTCCCTTTCGTATAGAGCATTCAGAATATTGCGAACACTTAAATCCTGAAGCTGAATTACGTCAACACCTTTACTTTTTAAAATTTCAACCTTCTCACTGGCATTTATAGACGTTATCACTATGGTTTTAGCTTCCTCCGTATTTAGAATTTTAGACTTTAGTGGTATTTTCAATAAGGGGTCTAAAACTATCCTTATAGGTTGCCTTTCCGTGGGCACGTGTCTAACCGTAAGTTGGGGGTCATCCTTTATAACCGTGTTTACTCCTACGAGGACTGAAGTTGCTTCCCGCCTTAAAATATGAGCTAACTTTCGGCTTTCAAGAGAGCTTATCCATTTGCTGTCTCCTGTAAGTGTTGCGAGTTTTCCGTCAAGTGTTTGAGCCCACTTTAAGGTTACGTATGGTCTCTTCTGAGTTATATAAACAAAGAAATCTTCGTTTAGTTCGCGTGCTCCCTTTTCAAGAACTCCGACATCTACTTCTATTCCGGCTCTTTTCAATCTCTCTATGCCCTTACTGGCTACCTGCGGATTTGGATCTAAAGTTGCAACGACTACACGTTTTAATTTTTTCTCAATTATAAGGTTAGTGCAAGGAGGAGTTCTCCCGTAATGGGAGCAAGGCTCTAAAGTTACGTAAAGCGTAGCCCCCTTGGCTTTTTCGCCTGCTTGGTTAATCGCTATGACCTCAGCGTGGGGTTTTCCGGCTCTTTCGTGGTAGCCGAGCCCGACGATTTTTCCGTTTTTAACTACAACCGCCCCAACGGTGGGATTCGGGTGGGTGTAGCCTTTACGCTTCTTTGCAAGTTGAAGAGCTAACCGCATAAAGTTTTCGTCTATCTTTCTTAGCATTTATTTAATTATTTAAATACCGCTTCGCGGTCTCTATATCTTTTTTAATTTGATTTATAAGCTCTTCTATGCTCAAGAACCTTTTTTCCTCTCGGAGGAACTTGAGGAATTCCACCTTAACTCTTTCCCCTCTTAAGTTTCCTTCAAAATCGAGTATGTGAACTTCCAACACCTTTTTCTTCCCTCCGAAGGTTGGTCTGTAGCCGTAGTTCGCTACTCCGTAGTATCTTTCATCAACTCTTACTAAATAAACGCCTTCTTTGAGACATAGGTTATCCGTATTCTGAAGATTTGCCGTTGGAAATCCTATCTTACCACCTCTTCCTTCTCCCTTTACGACTTTTCGCCTAATCCAGTAATAGTGTCCTAAATACTCCTTCACATCCTCTACTCTTCCCTCCTTGAGTAGTCTCCTTATGAGTGTGCTGCTAACTATGTGGTCGTTAATCTTAAAAGGCTTTGCCTCTTCCACCTCAAAGCCGAGTTCTTTTCCTACCTCTTTGGCAAGTTCTATTTCTCCTTCTCGCTTGTAGCCGTATCGCCAGTCGTATCCAACCAGAAGGTAGCGACATCCGAGTCTTTTGTAGAGAATATCCTCTAAGAAATCTCTCGCGTGAATTTGGGCAAACTCTTTATCAAACCTTATGAAGCAAAGGTAATCTATTCCAAGCTCCCCGAACAGCTCAATCTTTTCCTCTATATCTGTAAGTTCACAGAGTAAAAGGTTAGGGGCAAGAACTTTAAGAGGATGTGGACAGAAGGTAAGGACAACAGTTTTAAGGTTTTTCTCCTTGGCTTTCTCTTTAAGTTTATTGATTAAATACCTGTGTCCTAAATGGATGCCGTCAAAGTTACCTACGGTTAGAGCGGTTTTTTCAGGTAAGGACTCCAGAACTTTCAGATTTTTATTGGGACATTTTTTAGAATCAAGCTTAAGAAGAAATACCTCCATATTATCCGGGGGGCCACTCCATCTTTCTGCCACCTATGAGGTGAAGGTGTAGGTGAAACACTGTCTGCCCGGCATCTTTTCCAACGTTAAAAACGAGCCTGTATCCTTTATTTAGGTTCTCGTCAGGAGCTATGCCGAGCTCTTCCGCTATCTTCCTTGCAACGTAGAACATGTGCCCTACCAAACACTCATCTTCAGGCTCGAGAGTTTGAATTCCAACTATATGTTTTTTAGGAACTATAAGGATGTGAACGGGAGCTACTGGATTGATGTCGTGAAAGGCGTAAACCTTATCGTCTTCGTAAACCTTCTTAGAAGGAAGCTCTCCCCTTATTATTTTGCAGAAGATACAGTCCTTTTCTTGCATATTTAATATTTTAAACTTTCTTAGCTTTTGCCTTTTCTTCCAAGAGTTTCTTTAGGCTTTTTGAGATTTCCCTGAGAACTTCGGGAAACTTTGGATTAAGTTCCTGTAGAGATTTGTATAACTCTTCGTTGCTGACCTCCCACGTGCTTATGAGTTTATTTTTTAGGAGCATCATTTTTAGAACGGTATCGTAATACTCTTCGGGAATAATACCTTTCTCAACCATCTTAGTTAAACAATCGTCACCGAACTTCTTTATTCCGAACCGCGGAGCGAGGTGCTTGCAGATATCAAAGAGGCTGTCGTAAGCAACCTGATAGAAATACTTCACTCTATCGTAATACATAGGAGTTTTCTTAAACTCTTCTAAACCTTGTTTAAGAACAAAATCCACCTTCTTCACACTGTCTTTTATGAACTTTGCTTTTTCGTTTAGTAGCTCAAAGTCTATCAGCAGGTAATTTCCCGTAGTTTTCTTGATGTATTCAACAATCCAACGTGCGTATTCCTTAAACAAAACGAGATTCTCCTTCAGGAAGTCATAAAGCTCCTCTGGGGAAACCGCATCTTTTAGGTCCCTATACTTGAAGTAAAACTCTGAGAACTTTTTGAGCTCTTCTGCAAAGGGCATCCCTATATGCTGAGCCAATTTGTAAAGGCAGTCTTTGGAAGAGGTTTTTATCCCGTAAACGGCAGATAGGTGCCTGCAGACTCTCATACTGCTTTCAAAGGCGAGATTAAAGTCTATTCTCACCCTGTCCTGTACGAGTTTGTTCTTGACGAACTCCTCCTTTGGGATTTCTAAGTTCTTTTTCAGGTCAACGTAAGCCTTTTCAAGATTCTGAAATGCCTCAAGTATTAGGCTTATCTTAGGTGAACGCTTCATAGGTTAGATTTTAAAGAGGACTTTAAAATTGGCAATGTGAACTATTAAGATATTCCAGAGCATGGAAGGATTAAAGGAAGGATTGGAAATTTTTGTTCAGAATTACGGATACTTAGCTATATTCTTAATAGCTTTCACTGAAAGTATTCTCCAGCCGTTTCCTCCGGATCCTTTCATAATGGGAGCAACGGCTTTTGGGTTAAATCCGCTTGCTTCTGCGCTCGTTTCCACCGCCGGTAGCGTTTCGGGGGGAGTTGTTGCGTACTTCCTCGGAAAGTTTTTTGGAGAACCTTTAGCAAAAAAGCTTCTCGGAGAAGAAAAGTTTATTAAAGCTGAGGCGTTCTACCACAGGTGGGGAGTGTATGCGGTAATAATTGCCGGGATAACGCCGATACCTTACAAGGTTTTCTGCTGGCTTTCGGGGATATTGGATCTGGAGCTCCTGAGATTCGTTATCGCCTCGGTAATAGGAAGATTTCCCCGTTTTTTAGCGGTTGCCCTGTTTGGGGATATTATCGGCTCAGCTCTTTGAAAAGTTCTATGTATTTATTTACCGTGTGTTCAATTGAATACCGCTTCGCGGTGTTTATAGCATTTTCAACAATCTCCTTTCTTTTTTCGGGGGACAAGCTCAAAGCTTCTTGAATTTTTCTTGCCATACCTTCGTAGTCACCGATATCTACAATGAAGCCGTTTATGCCGTCCTTAAGGTATTCGGGGATTCCACCTGCGGCGGTGGAAATTACAATTCTTCCAGTTGCCATGGCTTGGAGCAGTGCTCCTGCTATTCCTTCTGAAAAAGAACCGAATAAAAATAAATCTGCTCCCTGTAAAAGTCTATCAACATCGTTCCTAAAGCCGAGACCTATACAGTTGTTGTCAAGTCCGTATTTCTTAAAGGTATCTTTCGCTTCTTTAGAGTCTGTGCCAAGACCTACAAAAACCATCTTGAAGTTTCTAAAGGGAAGTAGTTGTAGAGCTTTTAGTATAACTTCCTGTCCCTTCCTCCAGGGTTGCCAGTTTGCCACATTTATAAAGAAGTATTCGTTTTCCTTTACACCGAGTTCTTGCCTTACCTCTTCCTTAAGCTCCGGTTTGGGATTAAAGCGGGATAGCTCTATACCGGAACTTATGCACGTTATCTTTTCTGGAAAGAAACCTCTTTTCCTAAACTCTTCAGCAACTTTACAAGAAGTTACGACTATCTTATCAGCTATTGAAAACTTAAACTTTCTGGAAAAAATATTTGGAAAGAAATTAGACCTCCTTAATGCTATTATTTTTGGTTTTTTCCTTAAAAAAGGATATACAAACCTAACATAATCAAAAGCGTGAGAGGAGTGAGCTATTATAAAATCGTAATCATTTTCCTCAATAATTTTTTTTAACCTCCATATGTTAAAAGGGTTAAACCGTGAAATTCCTCCCCTGTAGTCTTCAAAAAAGTGAATCTTTACTTTGCTATTCTTTAGCTTATCAACCATAAGTTTATACTGAAAGGAAATAGCTAAATGGCTCTCTACTCCCTTTTCGGCAAGATACTTGCTAATCAGATAAGTTTGCTCCTTCGTGCCACACCATCCGATACCGTCAACAACATTGAGAACTTTAAACATTAAAAATTAAGTATAAGAGAGGAAGAGGAGGAGAAGGAGCTCTTATTTGACCTCTTGAACGAGCTCCTTGGCAGGTTTGAAGGTAAGAACCTTTCTTGCAGGTATTTCTATAACCTGTCCACTTCTGGGGTTTCTTCCCTTTCTTGCCTTTCTAACTACTACCTTGAAGGTTCCGAGGTGAGGTATTCTGAGGCTTTCTTCTTTCTTGAAGAGTTCATGTATAGCTTCTACGAAAGCTTTCAGTGCAGCGTCAGCTTCCTTTTTGGTAATTCCTGCTTTCTTAGCAATCATAGAAACGAGTTCCGCCTTGGTCATGTCACGCACCTCCCTTTAGTTTTTTACTACGTTTAATTTTATATCACCTCCTTCAAATTTAAAAGTATTTTTTTATATCCTTCAAGCAAATCTCCCAAATCAAACCTGAATCTATCTTTATCCAATTTCTCTCTCGTTTGCTTGTCCCACAGTCGCATGCTGTCGGGAGAGATTTCGTCAACCACCGCAAGACTTCCATCGGGTAGCAAACCAAACTCAAGCTTAAAATCCACAAGGAGTATATTAGCTTTTTCAAATATGTTTTTAAGAATTTCATTCACCTTTAATCCGATTTTTTTCATTTTGGGAAGCAGTTCCACGGGGGCAAGTTCAAGGAATCTAATGTGTTCCTCGCAAACCATAGGGTCGTGAAGTTCATCATTCTTCATAAAAAATTCCGTCAGAGGAGGATTTATTTCCGTTCCTTCTTTAACACCGTATCTTTTTACAAAGCTCCCTGCGGCGTAGTTTCTTACTACGAGTTCCAAGGGAAACCTCTTCGCTTTCCAAACCAGCATCTCCCTGTCGGAAAGTTTTTTGATAAAGTGGGTTTTGATACCGTGGTTTTCCAGAATCGTAAAGAGAATACTTGAAATTTCATTGTTCAGGCTTCCCTTTCCCTTTATGTCTTCCTTTTTTACTCCGTCGAAAGCCGTGGCAACGTCTTTGAACTCTAAAATGACTTTGTCGGGTTCTTCCGTTTCATAAACTATCTTTGCCTTTCCTTCGTATAGTTTCTTTAGTTTTTGCATAGTATAAATTTAGGTTACTTGAGTTTAAAGAAATATTCTCTTAGGTTTACACGAACGATTATAGCTTCCGGTAATCCCTCGTAGTTTTCAACTTCTTGACCCTGGAGGTAAGCGAAAAAGTTGACCTCTCGTAGCGGTGAAAGCAGAACGAGCTCTTCTTCCGGAATATGCATTCTTATGTTTCTCGGCGGATAAGGAAACTCATACTCGTATATTCCGTCTTCCCTGGCAAGGAAAGCCCTGAAAACCAGTCCTTTAAACCTGCTTCCACCGGAGGTAATTAAATAAATTTCTTTACTGTCTTTAAGGAAGACTTCCTTAGCTCCTGCGAAAGCCCTGTTTAGCTCCCAAAATAGTTTCAGTTCTTCGTAAAGGTTTTCAGAACGCTTGATTGCATCCGCTGAAGAGTTCATTATCTGAATAAAAGAGCCGAAGGCCATTAGAAAAATAAGGGAAATTAGGCTGAGGGTAATTAGGACTTCTATAAGGGTGAAGGCTTTAAAAGTGTCTCCAGCCTTTTGGCTCAATCTTTTCACCATCTACGAAGACTCCCTCTCCTTCTGTTACTCTGCCTATCTCGGTCATATCTAAGAAGGGATTCCATCTGGTTTTGGGATGGGTAAAGAGAAGCTGGTAATCCTCACCGCCAAAAAGGGCGTATTCTGTTGGACTCTTGTTATACTTTTCGCAAAACAGCTTTAACTCCTTTGATAATGGAAGCTTGGAGCTGTCTATCTCTATCTTTACACCGCTTCTTTTTGCGAGGTGGTGAGCGTCCGCGACGAGTCCATCGCTTATATCCATTGAGGCGTTTGCGTATTTAACGATATGTTTAACGTAATCTATACGGGCGGTGGGTCTTGCAAATCTCTCTATTAAAGCGGCTTCAAAGGGTTCGTAATTCTCTTTCTTCATCAAAAGGAGTTCCAAACCAGCTTTTGCATCCCCGAGGGTTCCAGAAACGAAGAGACTATCCCCCGGCTTTGCTCCGGAGCGTCCCACGAAGCGTTGGGTTTTTCCAACAAGTGCTACACTGATGCTGAGTTTTTCAAGTTTCGCAATGTTCCCTCCCACGACTTCACATTTATAAAACTCACAAGCTCTCTTTATGCCGATGTAGAGTCTCTCTATCCACTTGGTTTCAAGCTCGGGAGGGAGGCTTAGGGAAATTAGAGCCCACAGGGGCTCTCCACCGTTTGCAACAACGTCACTGACGTTAACCGATATCGCCTTCCAGCCGATAGATTCGGGAGACCACTCTTTTAGAAAGTGAACGCCTTCGTTCATTGTATCGGTAGTTAAAAGGAGTGTATGTTCTCCAAGCTTTACGGGGGCTGTGTCGTCACCTATCAGGGAGGAGTATAGAATCTCCTTCAGCCTCTCTATAAGTCCGAACTCCCCGAGCTCACGAAGTTTCATCCTCTTCTCCCTCTTTGGTTTTCACCACTATTACCTCTTTTACTTTATTTTTCTCTACATCGTTCACGATGAACTTGAACTTCCCGAACTCAAACTCATCTCCCTTTTCGGGTATCTTCTCTAAATTTGCCATCACGAATCCGCTAACAGTGTCGTATTCGTATTCCTCGGGCAGTTCCATACCAAGCTTTTCCGCAAGCTCTTCTATATCCACCGAGCCACCTACCTTGTAGGTATCTGAAGAAATCTTTTCAAACTCCTTCTCCTCCTCGTATTCTTCGGGAATTTCTCCCGCTATCCACTTGAGGACGTCGTAAAGGGTGGCAACTCCCGAAACCACTCCGTGCTCGTCTATCACTATAGCAAGCTGAACCTTTCTTTTTTTGAGCTCAACGACGAACTTCGCTACGGTCATAATTTCGGGAACTACAAAGGGAGGTTTTGCAAACTCCTTTAACTGCTTATCCTTGTTTTCCTGAACGGGAAGTAAATCCTTTACGTAAACCACTCCCGTGACGTTATCTAACACTTCCCTGTAGATGGGTATCTTGCTGTGAGCCTCTTTTTTAATGTCTTCTATAACCTCTCCGACTTTTTTGTCCTCGGGAAGAGCGAATATCTTAGGTCTGGGAGTCATTATCTCCCTCACGAGCACTTCGTCCATTTCAAAGACCTTCTCTATCATTTCCTTCTCGGATACCTCAAACTCACCGGTTTCTATTCCCTGCTCAAGGAGTCCTATGAGCTTTTCTTCCGTTAGCTCAAAGCTTTCTTCCTTCATCTCTATGCCCAGCTTCTTTAAAAGGGATTGGACGGGGAGTATGAGAATTACACGAATCGGTGTGATGACTATATGAAAAACGTAAAATATAGGAGCGTAGATAAGGGATAGCCTGTCGGCTATAGGGAGGACGACGTTTTTGGGAATGGTCTCACCGAATATAAAGATTAGGAATGAAGCGAGTGCTGCAGAAATCGCTGCTCCCTTCTGTCCAAAAATGTCCGTAAACACCTTAGTTCCGTAGGATGCTATCATTACGTTAACTATCTCGTTTCCTATGAGGATGGAGATTAACACCTCTTTCGGTCTTGAGAGTAGATACATAAGAACCTTGTAAAACTTGCGGTTCTTATACTTCATAAGTATGGGCTTGCTTACGCTGAAGAAAACGACTTCGGAAGAGGCGAAGAAGCCAGACATAAAGAGCAGAAAGGCAAAAACTAGAAAGTCAGTATAGATTGCAGGCAACGAACCTTCCATTCAAATCCACCCTCCTGAAAATTTTTTTACACTCATCGGTAGCGTAAGAACAGCGAGGATAAAAAGGACAACCTTTATCTGGAATTTCATACTCCTCTTCTTCAATCTTTAGCTCTTTTCTGCGCTCTCTCGGATGCTTCACAGGAACGTTTTCTAAAAGGAACATAGTATAAGGATGCTTAGGGTTTTTTAAGACTGCTTCTTTTTTTCCCAGTTCCATTAAAACACCTGCATAAATTACCGCAACGCGGTCCGCTATCTTCTCTACGACTCTTATGTCGTGGGTAATAAATATAAAGGAAAGTCCCTTTTTGTTTAGCTCTGTGAAAAGCTCTAAGATTTCCTCTTGAATGGAAACATCCAATGAAGCGGTAGGCTCGTCCGCTACAACTATTTCGGGTTCTAATATTATTGCTCTTGCAATAGCCACTCTCTGAGCTTGCCCTCCCGAAAGTTGGAGGGGTCTCTTTTCAAGGAGTTCCTCTTCAAGGTGAACCTTTTCGAGGGCATCGGTGATTTTTTCCTGTCGGTTCTTTATTCTGTGAACTATTAGAGGCTCTTCCAAAATTTCCTTTACCTTCATTCTGGGATTTAAAGAGCTACGAGGGTCCTGAAAGACGACGGAAACTCTTCTCGTGTATTCCTTCCCCCACTTAAAAATATCTTTATCTTTATAAAGCACCTTACCTTCGGTGGGTTTTTCCAATCTGAGGATAATCTTTCCAAGGGTGGACTTTCCTGAGCCACTTTCCCCCACGATGCAAAGTATTTCACCTTTTTTTAAGTTTAAAGATACGCCCTTAAGGGCGTAAAAGTCCTTTTTCCTAAAGAATCCCGCTTTTACCTTGTAGACTTTTGTCAGATTCTCTACCTTGAGTATCTCCTCCATTTATATTGTTCTTGAGAATTTTAACTCCTTTTTCTTCCTGAGGTGCGCATCAAATACCATGGCTACATTCCTTATAAGGAGTCTTCCCACGGGAAGGATTCTTATCCTGTCTTCTTCTATCTTTATGAGCCCGTCATCTTCCATTTCTTTGAGCTCTTCAAGTTCTTTTTCAAAGTAAGTCTTAAAGTCTATACCGAAGGTATCTTCTATCTTCTTAAACTCAACACCGAGGTTACACATTATGTCCATGATGACCTCACGCCTTACAAAGTCATCTTCGTTCAGAATGTATCCTCTAAAGACGGGAATTTCTCCTTCGTCAACTGCTTTGTTGTAATCCCTTAAGGTTTTGTAGTTTTGGAAGTAGCCGTCGTAAAGCATTCCTATGGAAGTTGCTCCGAATCCGAGGAGCTCTACGCCTTTCTTTGTAGTGTATCCCTGGAAGTTCCTCCATAGCTCTCCCTTTCTTTGAGCCACAGCGAGCTCGTCCTCAGGCTTTGCAAAGTGATCCATTCCTATGTAAACGTATCCCGCTTCCTGGAACTTGTTAATAATCATCTCCAAGATTGCGAGCTTTTCTTCGGGAGAAGGGAGTGCCTCCTTTGGAAGGAGTTGCTGATGGGGTTTCACTTGGGGAATGTAAGCGAAGCTATATGCAGCTATCCTGTCGGGATTTAGCTCTATTATTTTATCCACGGTTCTTTCAAAGCTTTCTTTAGTTTGGTAGGGAAGTCCGTATATGAGGTCAACGTTTATACTCTGAAAACCTGCATCTCTGAGTTTTTGAAATTGAGTCTTTATAAGCTCGTAGGGTTGCACGCGGTTGACAGTTTGTTGAACCTTGGGGTCCAAATCCTGAACTCCGAGGCTTACTCTGTTGAAGCCTACTTCTTTTATTACCTTTATTTGTTCGTCCGTTAGATACCTCGGGTCAAGCTCTATGGATATTTCTGCGTTTTCGTCTATCTGAAATCTCTTTCTAATCTCTTCAAAGAACTCTCTAATCTGGTCAGGCTCAAGGTAGTTAGGAGTTCCCCCTCCCCAGTGGAGCTGGATAACTTTCCTATCTTTGTCAATGTATTGGGAGACTAAATCCATTTCTTTATAAACTCTTTCTAAGTATGGAACTTCTATTCCTTTCCTGTGGGAGATAATTACGTTACATCCGCAGTAAAGACACCTTTGTTCACAGAAGGGAATGTGGAAGTAGAGGGATAAAGGTGTTTTCCTTTCGTTACTTTCTATGAGTTTCTTGATGTAGTGGTCTGCCGTTATCTCCTCTGTAAATTCCGTAGCGGGTGGGTAGCTCGTATAACGTGGTCCCGGCCTGTCATACTTCTTTATAAGCTCCTTATCAAACTTAGCCTTCATTATAAAGAATAATATAGTCTTAAAACCTTTTTTAAAATCCTAACTTTGGTTAGTATTATTCACATACCACATACAGTATTATTTGGAAATTCAAGTCTTTCTAAGCATAAAGAGAATGCCAAGATAAGGAGCGAGAATAGAGATATGAGCTGATTTGGAAGTTGGAGAAGTGCTTTTAAAAGATTGAAAATAGCTATATCTTTATATATTGTCCTTTATTAAACTGAAAGCTTTTATAAGCGTTTTCCTCACAATGCTAAATACGAAACTGTTTGGTCTTGGCTCTCTGCTTTCATCTTCATTTATTCCCTCTCCTCTAATGTCTAAACTTAGCAGTCTCTTAAAAAAATAAAAAAGTGTAAAGGGGATTGAGTAGAAAAGCAGAAATGTAAAAAAGTGCATATTTGAGCTTATTATGTAATCTCTTCGGAAAGAAGATCTTCCTCTTTCCTATTTTCCTTTTTTTTCTTAATATCCTGCGAAGTTAGGAGCATAGTAAAACAGAAAGTAGAAATAGAACATATCAACATCCACGAAAAGAGCATAAATATTAAAGCTTCACCTTTCATAAGTAAAATTTTACTCTTTTTTAGATTTAGAAAGTTGCACAAATTCTAAATTCTTTCATCTTCATTAAATCCCCTACCTATAACTCTAATGTTGGTATTCTTGTACTTGTATAGAAATTCCTTCCAAGTCATATATACTTAACTTTTATGATTGACCAAGAACTCCTCAGCTATGCGGAGGAAAAAGTAGAAAGAGCCCGTTCAGTTCTCAGAGAGCTAACGTCCCTTAAGACTTCCGTAAAGAGTGAAACCCTACTAAAGATAGCAGAGCTGATAGACAAAAATAGGGATTACATAAAGGAAGAAAACCAAAAGGACATAGAAAAGGCAAAGGAAATGGGCTTGAAACCTGCGGTGATAGATAGACTCGTGCTGAACAACAAGAGAATAGATGGAATGATAAAGGTTTTAAAGGACGTTGCAAGCCTCCCGGACCCGGTAGGGGAAATAATAAAGATGTGGAATCTTCCCAACGGCTTGAAAGTGGGAAGGATGAGAGTTCCCCTCGGTGTTATCTTCATAGTTTACGAATCCAGACCAAATGTCACCATAGAAGCAAGCTCTCTCTGTATGAAGTCTTCAAACGCGGTTATCCTGAGAGGAGGAAAGGAAGCGGTAAACTCCAACAGGGCACTCGTTAACCTCATAAAGGAAGCCTGCAAGGAGACGGGATTTCCCGAAGACGCAGTTCAGTTCATAGACAGAACGGAAAGGGAGCTCGTCTGGGAGCTCCTAAAAATGGAAGGAAAGATAGACTTAGCTATCCCGAGGGGGGGAGAAAGCCTAATAAAGGCTGTCGTAGAGCACGCTAAGGTTCCCGTAATAAAGCACTACAAGGGAGTGTGCAACATCTACGTTGACGATGAAGCTGACCTAAACAAGGCTTACCACATAGTCTATAATGCAAAGGTTCAGAGACCTTCGGTATGCAACGCAGTAGAGAACCTAATAATAAATAGAAAGATTCTTAAAGAGTTCTTGCCTAAGATGGCTTACTTCCTCGGGAAAGCGGGAGTGGAACTCAGGTGCGATGA